>JBAVOD010000051.1:0-5010 GCA_049691735.1 Bacteroidales bacterium | reverse complement strand
TACAAGAACATCTTTATTATCGGCTCAAGCCATATTATGGCCTTCGAAGGAGCTTCGGTGTATACCACGGGCGATTTCATCACCCCGCTCGGAAAAGCGACAGTCAACAGGGAAATTGCCTCCAGGCTGAAAACAGAAAACAAGCTCTTTAATTTCCCTCAGGATGCTCACATGCAGGAGCATAGCATAGAAGTGCAGATCCCGCTGATCCAGTATTATTTCAGGAACAATCCGGAGATCATTCCGATAATAATCGGCACGAACAACAATCAGACCATAAGAAAACTTGCCGAGATCCTCAAACCATGGTTTACTCCTGAAAACCTTTTCGTAATAAGCTCCGACTTTTCGCATTATCCATCGTACAAAACTGCAACAGAAGTCGACAGGGCTACTGCCGACGCCATCATATCGGGTAATCCCCAGACTTTCCTGGCTACCCTCAGGAAAAACTCGCTCGGCAATGATCCCGGGCTGCTGACAAGCATGTGCGGCTGGACATCAGGGCTGCTTCTTCTGTACCTTTCTGAAGGAAACAGAGACCTTGAATTCAAAAAAGCAGACTACTGCAATTCGGGAGACACACAGTATGGCAACAAAGAAGAGGTTGTCGGCTATAATGCCATAGTAGTTGCTGAACAAACAAGAAAGAAGAAAGAATCGACTGAAAGCCTCGCTGACGTGATAAAATTTACCCCGGGGGAGAAAGATGAACTCCTTGCCCTTGCCCGCAATAATGTCAGATCTCTTCTTTATGACAAGAAGAGATTGCAGGTAAATGCAGATACATTACCCGGGATATTCAAAAAGCAGCTCGGAGCCTTCGTTACCCTGAAGATAAAGGGTAAACTGAGAGGGTGCATCGGAAGGTTCGTCTCATCCGACCCCCTTTATGAAGTTGTGCTCGAATCATCACAATCATCGGCCTTCGAAGATCCCCGGTTCTCACCTTTTACCAGGGAAGAGCTCGCAATGACCGACTTTGAGATCACGGTTCTGGGTCCGATGCGGAAGATTGACAATATCAGGGAAATTGTGTTGGGAAAGCACGGCATCTACATTAAAAAGGATTTAAGGTCAGGTACCATGCTTCCTCAGGTTCCTGTTGAATACGGGTGGACCGTTGAAGAATTCCTGGGCTATACATCGCGCGACAAAGCCGGCCTCGGCTGGAACGGCTGGAAAGATGCCGAAATATATATCTATGAGGGAATAGTGCTCGAAGAAACGAGGAAGTAACCATGTATCATGTCACCGGCACAGGCCTGACGGCAATAATCCTTTACCTGCTGAGCTGGTTTCTTTACCGCAATGGTTTCTATTCGCAAAAGTTCCACAGAAAGATATGGAATACACTTCTTGCCCTTGCATTCATTTGCACTGCTCTTGCAGGAATATTCCTTGCCCTCCAGATCAATTACAAATGGAACATCCCGGTAATCAAGACAATCCTTTCGTGGCACGTTGAATTCGGAATTGCCACTGCCCTTACCGGAATATTCCATTTTGTATGGCATCTTAAATATTTTAAAGAGATTTTCGGTAGAAGCAACCATGAAGTGCCTGAAATTCAGGAAGTAACAGTTCATCCTGGAAATATCGGGGCAAACCTGTTTATAATCGGATTCATAAGCTCCGCCCTTCAGCTGCTCCTGTTAAAGGAAATAATGAATATATCCGGGGGTTATGAGCTGATTGCGGGTACCTTTCTGGGATCGTGGCTGACCGGCTCAGCTGCCGGATCGGTAATGGCTGGCAGATCGCGGCTTACCGATATCAGGAAGATCAACCTTGTTTTTTCACTAAGCCCGCTTGCGTCGATAGCCCTGCTGCTGCTTCTTGCAAGGCTTTTTCTGAAGACCGGTGAAACTCCTTCATTCCTTGTAAGCATCATTTACACTTTCCTTGTCCTGTTCCCTTTTTGCTTTGTTTCAGGCTTCGCTTTTGTCAAACTGATCAATACCGCCTCATCCGGAAATAATTGGGTGCCCGGGAAGTCCTTTTCAATTGAGACAATTGGCGGAATTGCAGCAGGAATTGCCGTATCGGTCGTTGGCTCAGGCAGGATCAATACGTACCAGACACTGCTCCTTGTTGTGATAATGGGAATAGCATATTCACTCCTGACATTCTTCACCAGGTCAAAAACGACCGCCCTTTTGGTCAGGATTACCGCGTCGGCTATTTCAGCTTTTATAGTTTTTTCTTCACCCGATGTTTATTTCAGGCAGGCCTTGCTCAGAGGAACGGAAATAACTGAATCGAACGATACTCCATACGGTAATATTACGAAAGGAGTTTATGGAGGCGAACAGAACATTTATTATGACCAGCGGCTTATGACTTACGGCGACGATGTTGCAGAAAGGGAAGAAAACATCCATTATGCCCTGCTCCAGAGTGATAACCCCCGGAACGTACTATTGATTTCAGGAAGGTTGGCCAGTTGCCTGCAGGAACTTGGGAAGTACCCCGTCAGAAAGGTTGTTTATGTTGAGCGTGATCCCGCCCTTGCGGCGATAGAGGAAATTCACGATAGCATAAGTCCGGTCAACCTCGTCGTAAAGAATGAAGACGCACTTGGATACATAACACGGACAAGTGAAAAATTTGATGCTGCACTTGTCATGCTTCCCGCACCATCTTCACTGCTGCTTAACAGGTACTATACTTCCGGCTTCTTTCGTGACATCAAAAACATAATGCAGCCTGATGGTATATTTTGCTGTTCCCCGGGTATCAATACAAATTACTTCAACCAGGAATCCATAAATCTTTATTCGTCGATATTCAACAGCCTGAAGAGTGCTTTCGGAAATGTAATCCCTGTCGCAGGAAACAAGCTGTATTTCATCGCCTCCGATAAAGAACTCTCGACGGCGTTTTGCGATCTTAGCTCGCGAAGGCAAATTAACAACATCTATGTGGGACCCGACTATCTTTCCGACGAGCTCACAGCTGTCAGATCTTCCGAGGTGACCCGGCTTATGGATCAAAAAACTCTGCCTAATACCGGTGCATTTCCGATAGCCAGCTTTTATTTCCAGACCTTCAGTCTCAGCAAGAACCTTAATGAAAAAATACCTGCAATAATACTCCTTGTCATTCTTTTCATTCTGCCCATGGCAACAATGAAGAGAACAAATATGATGATGGCGATGAGCGCGCTGGCCCTGGCAGGATACGAGATAATCCTGCTGCTGATGCTTCAGCTCACGGTTGGCAACATGTACCAGGTTACGGGGCTTATTGTTGCAGGAATAATGGCAGGTCTGGCTGCAGGTTCAGGCCTGAAGCTCAGATTCCGTATGTTCGGTAAGTCATGGCTGAAAGCACTGGTCCTTATTACGCTTTACCTTCTTGTCTTTCTCGCTGTTGATCCGATACTTCAGATACGCAGCAGATTTATGGCTACAGCTTTCCTTGTGCTTTCAGGGTTCCTGCCGGCGCTGGTCACAGGCAGTTTGTTTCGCATACTTACAATGCCCGGAGGGCGCTCACCTGCTGCTTCAGCAGTTTACAGTGCTGATCTGAGGGGATCAGCACTGGGATTCATCGTTTTTTCGGGACTGATAATTCCGCTTTGCGGAATCAGGATATCCTTACTGCTACTGCCTGTTCTGATTTTTGCAGGATTTCTGTCAGGTCCGGCAGGCAGCAGGAGCCGGATTTGATTATTTTTGAAAAACAATCTGCAGGTTATATGGAAAAGAGGGACTTCCGCATCAGCAAGAGGCAATTCCTGAAGAGCTGTGCTGCCATGACAGCGGGAATGATTTGCCTGCCCCATCGGGGATTTATCGCGGGTCCGGGCGATGATGAGGAGATTGTATCAAGGAAGGAAGCAATGTTCCAGGAGGAGACTGCCAGGGGAATAATGTGCAGGATCTGCCCCAACGAATGCGTACTTAAGGAAGGCGAACTGAGCAAATGCAACAACAGGAAGGTAATAAAATCGAAGCTCTACACCCTTGCATTCGGCGATCCGTGTTCGGTAAATGTGGACCCGATTGAAAAAAAACCCCTTTATCATTTTCTGCCCGGCACAAGGGCATATTCAATCGCAACTGCAGGATGCAACCTGGTTTGCCTGAACTGCCAGAACTGGACTATTTCGCAAACAAGTCCCGATAAGACCAGGAACTATGACCTCCCTCCCGATAAGGTTATCGCGGAGTGCAAAAGCAAAAAATGCGAATCGATCGCCTATACTTATTCGGAACCCACAACTTTTTATGAATATGTATTTGAAACAGCTACACTTGCAAAGAAGGAGGGCATCAGGAATGTCATCAAGTCGAACGGGTACATCTACCCCGAACCGCTCAAAAAACTATGTACAGTAATTGATGCTGCAAATATCGACCTGAAGGCATTTACTGAAAGCACATACCTGAAGCTGTCGGGGGGCAAACTGCAGCCCGTGCTCGATTCTCTTAAAGTCTACAGGGATTCGGGGGTTTGGCTGGAGATCACCAATCTTATTGTCCCGACGTGGACCGACAAAACCGAAGAGATCCAGAAAATGTGCAGGTGGCTGAGTGAAAACGGTTTCAGAAAAGTCCCGCTGCATTTCAGCAGATTTTATCCGACCTACAAGCTTGAACAACTTCCTCCGACTCCGGTTGATATTATCGACAATGCTGTACGGATTGCGAAGGTCGAAGGGCTGATGTATGTTTATACCGGGAACATTCCCGGTAATGAAGTATCTGATACCAAATGCCCGGGCTGCAATACCGACCTGGTAATAAGGCAGGGGTACAGAATAGCTGAAAACAACATCAGGGAAGGAAAGTGCAGTAAATGCGGCAGGGTTATTGACGGTGTCTGGAGCTAGCAGTTTAGAAGCAATTGTTGACATAATAACATTAACATTCATCTTTTATGGATCGGTCCGAAGCAAGGGAGCGTATTGAGAAGCTGCGCAAGGATATTGGTGAACACAACAGGAGATACTACGTACTAAACCAGCCGGTAATTTCAGATTTTGAGTACGATCTACTTGTC
>JBAVOD010000050.1:0-4385 GCA_049691735.1 Bacteroidales bacterium | reverse complement strand
GGCTAAGGCCACTAACCATTCCGAAACCTCTGCCAAATTGTACCTTTGCATCCTGCTGGTCAAGATTGACCTGTAAAGCATTAATATTACATTCTTTGCCAAGATCAACTGTCATAAATTCTCCGGGATTCCCCGTTTGGGCACTCCAGTGGGTCATGAAATTTTCATCCACAGCATTTTTAACATTATATCCTTCGAGGGTGGAAGATGCTTCTGCATATTTTTTATTTGATAAAAGCATCCAGCCTGTAAAATTATTTTCAACTGCATTTTCCCTGATACCAGGATAATATTGCGGGTAATCGCCAAAAGCGGTGTTTGAGTGCATTACACCTTCGGCATCAACAGATGTAGGGAACAAAGCAAGTTCACCTCCACCTCTCCCGCCATAGAAAGCAGGGATCATACAAATGGTCCATAAATCCCCGTTTTTGTCGTGGAAAGTGCAACCATGACCTGCACCGGGAGCAAATCCGGTTGTTTTGAATGTAAGCGGATTATGCTGGGAATATTTAAATGGCCCAAGGGGATTATCAGCCACATAGACCCCGTGAGAATAGGACAAAAATTCGAGGCCGATCGCAGCATATTGCAGATAATATTTCCCTTTGTGTTTTATCATCCATGGCCCTTCTATCCAGGGCGATTCTTCAGGGAAATAGGGTCTGTGTGTAAAGTAGGGGAAAATTACATCTTCACTTCTCCTGCGTTCAAAACCATGTTCGGCATAGTCGCCAAAGAAACAGATAACAGGCTTACCTTTCTCCTTGAAGCCGTTTTTGGGGTCCAGTTCAACAGCCTGAAAAGGTAAAATCTGTGACCATCCCCAGTACATATAAAACCGTCCGTCATCATCAATAAACATGTCCGCATCGCCGTATCTGTCACTATCCAGGGTACCAACCTTTGTCCATACGCCCTTCTTAGGATCAGTGCTGGCGATCACATCCTTTGCGTTCATTGAACATGCATATAAAGTCTCCCCATCAGTTGCAACCGATGGACAGCTTCTTGGAAAATCAGGAACATCAACATAAGTCCAGTCTCTCATATTACCTGAATACCAGTATCCTCTTCCACCGGTAATAAAAAGATAATAATCATCCTTATACAGGACTACAACAGGTTCTCCGGCCCTGCGAGCCCTATCGGACCCTACACTCAGGTTGATCGGATTACAAAAAGTCATCGGACTATCCGATATCCGGACAGAAAAGGGTTTAGATTTCTCAGATTTTTCTGACACTCCGGAAAATGAAATACCGGCAATAAAAGTGATGGTCACCAGAAGAAATAGAATTTTAATTTTCACTTTATTCATAGTGTTGCTAATTTAGGTTGTTTGTATCGCGATAGTTAATATCAATATATTGATTATGAGATGAATATTGTAAATATTTTGTCCGGAAAAACCACGACAGGAACAGGTTTACACCGGTCAAATATCAGAATTAGTCAGGTATTAAACAAATGAACATGCACCTGATAAATAAAAAATGCCCTTTTACACGAGGGCTTTTTTGATAAAATATTTTAACATGATGCATTCCGTATTATGTGACCGGATCAATAATGGACATGTTACGGATGATTCATGAACTTCTTTTTATTCCAAAACTTATTAAGCTGAAGGAGCAAACCGAGTCATTATTTCATTATAATTACGGACAGAATTATTAATCTTAACAAGAAATCAAGCAGCAATATCTTAAAATGAGCAGTAGACGGCCTGACAAATTAAAAATTTAATTCAGCAATCATGAAAACCTTAAAAATCCTACTCAGTGGTATGATTTTATCCGGTATGATCACCGGGAATCTTCTTTCACAGGAAATGGCAGTCATTAAAATTGATCCTGACCGCAAAATAGGGGCAATAGACCCGAACATCTATGGTAGTTTTCTTGAATCTCCAAGGCGGGGATTGTACGAACCTTCATCTCAGTTATCTGATGAAAACGGATTCAGGAAAGACCTTATTGAACTGATTAAAAAGCTGAAAGTCCCCGTGGTCAGATGGCCGGGAGGAAATTTTGTGTCAGGCTATGACTGGGAGGATGGCATAGGTCCTAAGGGTCAGCGGCCTGTAAGGCAGGATCTTGCCTGGAACCGGCTTGAAACAAATGAGATGGGGACTGATGAATATGTGAAATTCTGTAATCTTATCGGGGCTGAAAATTATATCTGCATAAATGCAGGAACAGGCACTCTAGATGATGCACGACATTGGGTGGAATACTGCAACTATCCCAAAGGAACATACTATTCTGATCTCAGACGGAAGTATGGTAATGAAGAACCTTATAAAGTAAAATACTGGGCTCTTGGAAACGAGATTGACGGACCCTGGCAACTGGGACATAAAAATAAAGAGGATTATGTCAAGTTCGCTATCGAGGCAGCCAAGATGATGCGATTGGCCGACAAGGATATAAAGCTTGTTGCTTCAGGCTCTTCAAATTATCCTCTGGTTAGTGCTGATTATGATCCGCATGATGGCTGGATAGACTGGAATGATTATGTGCTCGATCATATGGTCGGTTCAATTGATTATATTTCTATCCACAGATATGCAACACAAGCCCTGCGGGGATTGGCTGATCAGGGATTCTCTAACCAGATGTCGTTGGGACTTGAGATTGATCAAAAAATTGAAATCGTAAAGGGTCTGATCGAGAAGGCAATGATTAAATCAGGATCAAAAAGACAGATATATATTGCATTTGATGAATACAGTGCACGCGGGAATAGTCTCTCAGGGTCATTGATGCTTGCTCAGCATTTAAACTCTTTTATCCGTCATGCCGATATAGTAAAAATGGCAAATCTTACTTTTCTGACGAGTCTGGCAGGCAGCTCGCCTGATGGTGATTACAAGAATACACTCTTTTATCCCTTCTATCTTTATTCACAAAATTGCCAGGGTATATCCCTCGATGTATTTACAAACTGCGAAAAATACAGCAATGACATATTTAAGGATATCCCATATCTTGATGTAACCGCTGCATTGAACGACTCTGCAAAAGAGATCGTTGTGAATGTAATCAACAAGCATGAAACAAAAGCCATCACTACCGATATTGTTCTGCAATCGGGCGATTATGCAGGAAATGCCATAGCCAGTGAGATAAATGGAGAAACGATCAATTCAACCAATACAAGGACAAAGGAAGATGTTAAGATAGTGACAAAGGATATCAAGTTCAAGGGAAATACAATCCGTTACAGTTTTCCGGCACATTCAATAACACAGTTTCAGATAGCCGTTAAGTAAACTGAATGTAATTACCGGGGGTTATTCAAATTCCTTGAATTTGCATGATCTGCCTTCAGCGTTAAAACTCCAGGATAAAACAAGTCCGGCTTTCTTCAGAAGATATTGCCACAATCGATCCATTATGCATTTTCATAATTTCCTGTGATATACTTAATCCCACACCGGACCCTCCTTTCTTTGTCGTAAAGAATGGAACAAAAATTTTCTCCAGCAAATCACCAGGGATCACTGGTCCGTTATTAATGACCTTAATAATTATCCTGTTAAGTGAATTCCTGAAAATATTGATTTCTATTTTCCTCGCACCTTCATTTTCCATTACCGCATCAATAGAATTATTAATAAGATTTATCATTACCTGATTCATAAGCTTTTTATCTGCAATTATCTCATTTAATGACTTCTCCGCAGAAGTCATGAAGTTAATATTGCTTTCATTCATCCTGCCTGAATAGACAATTTTCAGCTGTTCAATCCATTCGCTGACCGAAAATGAGCCGAATTCAGGTTGGGGTAGCCTGGAGATCTTACGATAATTGTTCATAAAGCTAACAAGACCGTTACTCTGCTCATTTATAAGCTGAAGTCCGCTCACAGCTTTCTTTATCACGGACTCATCAACAAGGGAAGTGTTCTTTTGCTTTTCAAAAGGGCTGAATAATGTGTGTAATTCTTTAGCTACTGATGTAAGGGGTGAAAGAATATTCATTATCTCATGAGTCAGGACACTTATCAGCTTTCGGTAAGATTCAAGTTCCTTTGATTCCAGTTCATGCCTGATATCCTGAATTGATATCAGCTTTAGCTCCTCATCTTTTCTGCGGATCATGCTCGCCCTGAAGAATAATAATTGCAAGTTATTTGAAACAAGGCTTTTATAGGTTACATTCTCTCCCGGTTTCAGGTTGCTGACCGCTTCATAAAAAGCAGGATGCCTGATTCTCAAAAGGTCAGGATTTGTTGTATCCGGCGAAATGCCTGCATATGCACAGGCAGTTTTATTTATCAATTCAATCCTGTTATTGCTGCCTAAAACAATCAGTCCGGCAGATGAATTTTGGATCAATGACCTGTAGTATGATTCGTTATATTCATTCCTGAGCTT
>JBAVOD010000049.1:0-4522 GCA_049691735.1 Bacteroidales bacterium | reverse complement strand
GCCCCGAACCATCATTACGGGGCACCTTGATCCTCGAGCACCTGGGATCTTCACCGAAAATGCGGTCGGTATTATTGTAAATGACAGGACCCTGGTCCGTTCCCACCCAAATGTTGCCGTCAAGATCCTCTGCCAGTGAAAATGAATTTGAAATGGTGTTACCGTCATTATCCCTTATGGTCAGCCGCCTTGTTCTGTCATCTGAAAATATGTACGGTGTATTATTATCATCAATTACAAACAGGCCGTTGCCCCCTGGTAACAATATCCATTTTTGTCCTGAACCTGTCGTTGTGATGTCTCCTACGACAGGGGCTTCAACGGTAGCCGGATAGGTGACCCACGACCTGTCGGGTTTGAGTATAAGAATATTCTGCGTGCCACCGGTTTGTGTTACCCAGAGATTGCCTGTCCGGTCAAATGTAAGTCCGCAGGTCTTTATATCAATACCGCCGGCCCCGCTTCCTCTGAGAGGCGAATTGGTATTATCATAGTGGGTAATCAATTTGTCAGCCGAGAACTCAAACAATCCGTCTCCCCAGGAAGAGACAAAAAAATGATC
The DNA here is from genome assembly GCA_049691735.1 of Bacteroidales bacterium. Classification (GTDB taxonomy): domain Bacteria; phylum Bacteroidota; class Bacteroidia; order Bacteroidales; family VadinHA17; genus LD21. The sequence goes on along the minus strand of JBAVOD010000049.1, from coordinate 3,960 downwards.
GGTGCCAGGGTCAGGGCATGCTCTCATGGCATTTCTGAAAGAGCTCAGTGTGATATTCCCGAACCGGCCATTCTCAGAAACCGAAACCCCGAAGGGAGTTCCAATGCCATTCCAGTGATCATCAGTTCCTCCTGCACAGATGTATCTCTTTCCCGGGCCTGATGAGATACTTGCTGAATTATCGGAGGCAGGACCATCAGGAACAAGGCTTGTAAACTCTGTAAAATTGTCTGCCCTGACAAGTCCCCAATTCCTGTCGGCAATCCAGGCATTCCCGTTTTCAATCAGCCCCTGTGACATATCAGGAGTACCCCAGCCGTATGATGAAATAGTCCTGCTGAGGGTGCCGTCGGTCGAGTAATATTTTAATTCACCCGGGGAAGTAACAGTAAACCCGCCAGGGGCTACATCGAACGACCTGTTGTAGATCCCCGGAACAAATGAGAAAAGGGTTGTGGTTGTGCCGGTCACATATATCCGGTCACCGCCTGAAGATGGATCTGCGATATTCATATAAAGTTTATCGCCTGCAAGCATAATCAGGGTACAACTGGAACCGGGCGCCGGTAATCCCTGAAACTGGCTCCAGTTGCCGAACCAGGCGAGTCCGGCATTGCTCTCATCAGCCTGCCATACACCCGATGCAGTTGCGGCATATATCCTCCCGTTACCGATTGCTATATCAAATACCTCATTTGGAGTTGAATCCGGACCGGGCTTCCAGGTATCGTGGATCTCCATCTTTGCCAGGTCGACGACAACAATACCAAAAGTAGTTGCCAAATATGCATATCTGCCTGACGTTCTGACGCGGTTAATTGATTTTTTGCCCGGAATATATTTGTTCAGGATATCAGGGATATTGTAAACTGTATTTTTTTTCACAAGATCAATACCGGTGCTTTCATAAGCAATAACAAGCATATCATTTTCTGAAGACCAGGCTATTGACCTTATCCCTGTTTCTGAAAGTCCGTTAACTGGCGACATTTTCTTAAGCTCGCTGAAATCGCTGCTGTAAAAAAGTATCCCGCCGCCTGCTGAGGCATAAACCCCCGCAGGAGCTGTTGCAATGCAATATGCGCTGCCGTAATCGAGATGATCGGACCAGGAACCAACCGGCTGCTGACAAGCTGAATGAACGCTTACCAGGCATAAAAGGGGTATGAAAAAATTCTTTTTCATCAGGAAATTCCTGTATAATTTCAGGTTAAGGAATTTTGATCAATGCAGAGGAAGGCCCTAAGCTTATCGAAAGCCCTTGCCCGGTGAGATATTGTGTTCTTCTCATCAAGATCCATCTGGGCAAAGGTGAGTTGCTTCCCTTCAGGAAGGAAGACTGGATCATAGCCGAATCCGTTACTACCCCTGCGTTCCCTTAAAATTTCGCCATTGACTGTTCCCTCGAAAAGATACTCCCTGCCATTGAATATCAGAGCTATTACGGTCCGGAACCTTGCTTTGCGGTTCATCGAGCCTGTCATAAGGTTCAGGAGTTTTTCTATGTTTGCGCCGGAATCTTTATCCTCCCCGGCAAACCGTGCAGAATGCACACCCGGATCACCGTTCAGGGCTTCAACCTCAAGTCCTGTGTCGTCAGCAAAGACATTCATGCCTGTCATACCTGCAATGTACCTTGCCTTGAAAAGGGCATTGCCTTCAAGGGCAGGCTCGTTCTCGGGAATGTCATCGTTAAGGTTAATATCCTCAAGGCTAAGTAGCCTGAAGCAGTCACCGAGGATATTGTTGATCTCACGGATCTTGTTCCTGTTATTTGTTGCAAAAATCAGATCCATCTGTCAAAAAAGGTCAAAAATGCTAAGTTATTAAAATATGACATGCGGCAGATTTGTGAACGGGTCAATGCAGGTATACACCCTGCCGTAACAGAAAGCAAGGTTATGAAAAATTAAACTTAATTGATACATTTGACACAGGATCAGGTAATTTTAATGCAGATGATATTGCCCGTGAAAATTTCGCGTTTTGTCGGAATCGTTGCTGTTTCAGCAGCGCTTTTTACCTCATCAGCTGCACAGATTTCAGGAGTAACTGATCCCATTCCGGGGATTACTGCCGTGGTGATCAACAATGATTCGGTTATCTACGACGGAACTGCTATGGCTTCGCGTAAGCCCCTGAAAGAGACAGTCTTTAACCTTAAATCCTGGGAGAACAACATTTCTTTCAGGGTTGAACCTGAAGAAGGGCCCGAGTACCGGTTCCAGCTGGCAGGATTTGATAAGAAGCCGACACAATGGAGGCATTTGAGTTTTAAGGAATACACAAGTCTTCCGGCTGGCAGCTATACTTTGCATACCTGGTACAGGACGGGGGGATCGGACGCCATTGAAATTGATCCTGTACACTTTACAATCCGTCCTGCATGGTATTTGTCAAAGCCGGCGGTTGCCGGATACGTCATCCTGTTTTTTTCAATAGTGTGGGTCTTATATGAGCTTGTCAGGATGAGGTTTGTAAGGAACCAGCATATGCTCGAACAGATCCTGAACATGCGGACCGATGACCTGATAGCTGAAAAGGAAAAGAGTGAAACGCTCCTTGCCAATGTGCTTCCAAAGAATACTGCCAATGAAATAATGGCAAAGGGAAAGGCTACAAAGATCAAATACAATTTTGTTACGGTATTGTTTTCTGATATACAGGGCTTCACTCAGATTGCCGAAGAGATGAATCCGGAGGTCCTTATTGATGAACTGGACAAATTCTTTTTTCATTTTGACTCGGTAGTCGAGAAGTACCAGATTGAAAAGATCAAAACCATCGGTGATGCATATATGTGTGCAGGAGGCCTACCCGAAAAAAACAGGACCAATCCCGTAGAAGTGATTCTGGCTGCACTTGAAATGCAGCAGTATATGAAAAAGCTGAAGGAGAATTCAATCATTGCCGGAATGAAATACTGGGACATCAGGATCGGCATACATACCGGCACAGTGGTGGCTGGCGTTGTGGGGCAAAAGAAGCTGTCGTATGACATATGGGGAGATACTGTTAATATTGCAAGCAGGATGGAGTCGTCGGGCGATGCTGGTAAAATAAATATCTCGGGAACCACGTATGAATTCGTGAAGGACTTTTTCGTATGTGAATACCGGGGGAAGATGCCTGTGAAGTACAAGGGCGAAGTTGAAATGTATTTCATTAAAGGGATTGTTCCGGAGCTAAGTGATGAGATTGGGCTGCCAAATGAAAAGTTCAGGCTCAAAATGCTGATTATTAAACTTCAGGATGTTGAGGATGTTGTAAACAAGGTGTTCACGGATGAAGCTCCGCCTGAGCTTTATTTCCACAATGCCCAGTATGCAAGGAGTATTGTTGCGCAGACGGAGCTGCTTGCAGTCTCAGAGAAGACCCCTGAGGATGTTTACATCAGCCTCAAGCTGGCAGCAATGTTCCTCATTACAGGTTTTATCCCGGATTATGACAGGCCTGCGGAGGCAGCCTCGGCCATGATGGACGGACTTCTGCTTAAATTCGGGTTCGACGGTCATTTTATCGCAACTGCAAAGCAATATATATTCAACTCATTTAATGGAGTTTATGAAACTGACGCTGACAGGATCCTGCATGATGCAAGATATGATTATCTCGGAAGGGTCGATTACATAAAGATGGCTGACAGGCTTCTCAGAGAAAGGAATGAACATGGCCTTAAGACAGTTAATAGTGAGTGGACCGCGATGCAGAGAAGTTTCCTGGCAAAGCACGATTTCCTCACCAAAACCGGCAGGCTTTTGAGAAGCGTTTCTGTTGAAGAGCAGATTGCGGCTCTTGAGGCATACGCAGTATGAATGATTTTATGAGAGCTATGAAGCGGGGAAATTCGCATAATAATAGTACTTTTGACCCATATTTCAATTCTGATATTATGGAGAACCTTGACTGGAAAAACCTGCCCTTCGGGTACATTAAAGCTGACTATAACATCCGGTGCAC
>JBAVOD010000048.1:0-5144 GCA_049691735.1 Bacteroidales bacterium | reverse complement strand
CGACCTCAACAAAAGCCCTGGGCACGAAGTGCAAAGGGCTTTTTAATTTTCAGACGAGTCAGCTTGCTGAGCCAAGTTTGGAAATTAAAAAGCCCGAAAACGACTGGAAGGCGTTCAGGGCTTTTGTTGAAAGACATCCCCAAACCGGATCATTGAAAATAATCCTCCACAGACCTCAATTTGCAAACAAATAGCCCTGTAAATCTGCATGATGTACAGGGCTTCGTTTTATCAAAGCCTTTGCCTATAACTTCCGTCAGTATCTGTTAGCAACTAATGAACAAACAAAGGAGGAGAATCACTAACGGTGGACGATAATGTCAAGGTAGCAGTTGCCGGGTCTCAGATTACTTAAAAAATCCGATTGCAAGCCATTGCCGGTACATAGGATCCTGAAATGATATCACGCCCGCATTGTTATCGAGTATCTCTTTCTCAAAAAGTGCATTTCTCGAACGGTTGACGTTCGCTGATGAGACAAGACGGTATTTTAAAATCACCTGCGCAGATGATAATGCTTTCTCCCCGGCAATTAAAGCCTTGAGCAAATTGAGCTGGCTGACAGTAAGCGTTTCTGTTATTGTGGCAAACAGAAGGCTCAGCTGCCCGATGAGATTCCCGAAAGCTTGCAGTATATCTTCTTCTGTGCACTTCCCTTCAGTCCGGAGCCACACCTGCTGTGCAAGCTTTTGAACATATTCATATTATGATACAAAAAAATAAAACATTTATGTATGTAACAAATATGTATCAAATTTATGGACTAATATTTAAAGACCGCAGGATTTTCTGTAAATCATATCACCTATCAGAGGTTGTGGTGCTTCAATTTAACGCTGAGGAAGCTCCGTAAGATTTCTTTATTTCCCGATAAGCGACGACAGATTTCGTATATCAGTCATTCCGAATGAGAGCTCAAAGCGATTAAGGTCACAGCCGCTTCCGGTTCCTTTCCTGGCTTGTTGCATGCATTCATCCAGCTTCTGTTTCATGTATTGTTTGTTTTGCACTGAACTGAACCAGATGAACTGGATGGCTGATTTCGGCAGGTTCCTGTTCAGGTAAGCAGGATTAACTTTCATGATTTGCGGAAAGATGCTGTCCTGACCACCATACCCGGGTGACGGTGAGACCCGCGACAGGTTACCGCCCAGGTATGCCGGCTTTTGCCGGTCAGAGGCAGGTATTGCAGCCCATTCCTGGTCGAGGAATTGTTTGGTGTACGAGGCAGCGACCTGATCCTTTTCTTTTGCAGCAAATTCCCTGGCAGCAGTAAAGGCTTCTTCCACTGTGACCGTGATCCAGTACGGAGGACGTTCAGGATCATATATAACCCAGCATTCTCCGTTGTACACGTCAATTCCCGGTTCAACAGTTGTCTTTTTCAGGGGCACCGCAAAGTAACCATGCTCGCTGTCAAAGCCCTGAGTACAGCCTGCGGTCATATCATTTGTATACAGTGACCATGAGGGGGGCTCAATTGTATTGAATACTACCTTTCCTTCCTTATTGTAAATGAATGAGGAAAACTCAAATGCGATCCGTGCCGGCACTCCGTACCATTCCTTCCCTTTGCATGTCATTGACATGGTATGGATCCTTGCCCTGCCGTTAAAGCCTTTGATATCGCTCAGCACAGGGTTTTGCCTGATGACGGCCACCACCTCCTTAATTTTCTCAAGATTGGCAACCATGTCACTCTTTGTGAACCCGCACTCCGGCATTGTATAGTCTGTGCGGCTCAGTATCTCGAATGTTCCAGGTTTACCGGCCAGGGAAGAAATATCCTGTGCATTCAGGACGAATGCAAGCGGCAGGCATAAAAGGCCTGACAATAAGTATTTCGTCATATTTATTAATTTAATTCAGATCAGACAATTCCATTTAATCCTGTGCCCTTGTCTGAGAGGCTGCTGTCAGGGCAAAACTGACAGAAAGTAGTATAAATAATTTAAGTTTCGCAATCCCTCAAAATGATTTCCGATACCTTTCAACTGCCCCTCCCCGGCCCTCCCCAAATGGGGCGGGAGGCCGACGGTGACAACTAATAAGGGCAGGTAGAAGGAAGTACTGCAGATAAACTCTGCCCGATAATATTCTTCCAGTACACCTTATAGTTTGATGAATTCGACCCTGCGGTTGAGTGCCTTGCTGGCGGGGGTGTCATTAGGGGCTACCGGCTGACTTTCACCCATTCCGTCTGATTCAAGGCGCGAGGCATCAATGCCGAAAGTCTTCGCCAGCTCATTCTTCACCGCTGCACCGCGGCGCTTTGAGAGATCAAGGTTAGCGGCATCAGCTCCATCAGAATCAGTATGACCGGTGATCTTTACCCTTATGTCAGGATTCTCCTGCAATACGGTTGCAATATCCTTCAGGGTGCCGTATGATTCAGGTTTAACAACGTCTTTATTGACGTCAAAATATATTCCGTAGGTTACCAGTTTGCCCTCTGTGATAAGCTTGTTGCGTGTATCCGGTGCACCTACGGCGATGCGAACGTTGCTTATCATTGCGGCGCCCGATTCGAACCTTATCCTGTCAGGGATCACACAGCCAGCGGGAAATGCCCTGGGGAGATCTATTATCTTGTTCTGGTCCTGGTACAGGCGGATCCTGGTTTTCTGAACCCATATGGCAATATGGTACTTCTGGTTGATCTTTTCCTTATACTGGTCACCTTCAACATAACCGCTTAGTTTTTGCTGCTCGCATTCATCCCCGTAAAGCCAGGTATTATAACTGGGCCGGCCAAAATATTCAACGCTGAACTGGAATCCTCCCTTCCCCGGGGCTGAACCACTGTCCCACGCTTTGACATTCCTGGCCTGCATCAGTCTCATATGCCACCCTGACATTCCTTCTCCTTCAAGTCCGCCAACTGGGATTACATCGAGTTCTATTGTGTAATTTTCAGGCAGTTTCAATAACTCATCTGTCCAGACACACTGGTTCGTTACGAACCTCATCCATCTGCCCGGGAATAAATTGGTGGTTACAACCTCTGCTGAACCGTTTGTGTTCCAGAGAGCCGGGAAATCTCCGACAGCGTCCTGGCTGAAATCCTCATAAAAGATCACTTTTTCCCCGGGCACGAAGTCATACTTCGAGTAGCTCTCAAGTACGGTCTGCTTCTGAATTCCTTCCTTATTTCCCCCGGAGGCGGCATTATCAGATCCCTGCTGGGCGTTATTTGCCTGGTCGCCCGTACCCTGCGAAGAAGAGTCCTTATTTTTCAGATTATCCTTTACACTCTTTTCAACTCCATCAAGCCCTTTGTCGATTGCCTTGTCGCTCTTCTGATTGAGTCTCTGATTGATTTTGTTCTCAAGTTTCTTCTTAAGGTCTACCTTGACCTGACCTTCAGCATTAAACGTCAGGCTGACCAGAGCCAGTAAAATGAAAATTCTGATTAGGGGTTTCATAGTGATAATAGGTTTAAGTTTGGTGGCTGAATATAATCAAATAGAAGTAAACCTGCAACATGATTTTGACGAAATGCCAGGTTTCGGGAGCTAAGGATCAGCACCCACTAATGTTGAAGCTTTCAGGAAATATGTTCCCTCTTTCCGGGCAAAGATCATTCCGGGTGTCGGGCATATCGTTTTTTGGGATGCTCCTGATGAATTTAACCGATTGCTTGAAGAGAGTATTCAGGAGTATGTCAGACAGAAATAAAAGAAAATCATAAACATATTAATATCGGATTTTATCAATGCATAATTTCTGAAATTTAATCTGCAGCATTCATAATACCGACAATCCTGTTGTAAAGGACATCCTGTCCGAACTGCTTATAAAGCCCGGTAATTCATTACCTCACATATTCCCTGGTATTATTTAGCTTGTGTATCATTTTCCTGGCGTTGGAAGTCAGCAGTAGTATCAGGTTAAACTCTTAATTCGCATAAATCATTAAAGGAATTGATTGGGATAATTAAAACAGAAAGCCCCCGGAGCTGATTTCCGAGGGCTGACAATATTGAAGTGTTACTTATGCTTTTTACTTCATATTTCCCGTACAGGTTTCTTGTTTAACAATTACACTCCCATCAATCAAATTGAATATTAAATTTAAATTATAAATAGCTTTATTGTCTGCCTTCAAATGGGTATGACATGTCCATACATCTTGTTTGGGTATATAAACTTTGTCTATTTCGCTAAACGTGTAAATATCACCATTAAGACCTGTTGCTGTACCGCTATAAGTAAAGTCTTTCCATTGAAGTACATTATTCTTATAATGGTCAACAACATGTCCGGTCCCCTCACCAACAATCCAATCTACAAAAACGCCGTCGCACCAAATATCAGTGTAAAAATCCGCATGCGGATAGTAATATACAACTGAGCCCGTTCCATCTTTACCGTTTTGTGCAGAAAGTTGAGTTAATCCAATGCCTAAAAAAAGGCATAAACATAAAAGTGTCTTTGTTTTCATAATTGAAAGATTTTAGTTAATAGTTAATGAAAAGGAATTATGAAAAATATTTTTCGGTATATATGTGGATGTCAAAATATCCTGCTAAGTCAAGGTTTATCAAACCAATTTTTATTTTAAGTTCGGATAAAAAAGAAAGCAGAACATAGCAATTATGTTTCAAAAAGCTTAAATCTTCATGTGACTCTTATAATTATGTTTCAAAAAGTTACAATAATTGATACAGTGACATAATTGTACCCTGAAAACCGGAAGCAGATTTGAGAATTTGAGTTAAGCTATAACCGGGTGCTGAGGGTTAAAAGATTTTTGGAACTGTATAATTCGGTGAGTCATGTGCAGTATGACGAACACCCCGAGGCTCTATCAAAAGTCCTTGCTTTGGGTTTACCCCTAAATCTCCACCACATTCTCCCCTGCAGGCTGGCTCCTTCGCTAAAATAGCCCACAGGGCTATTTATTAACGCTCGGCCCCCACCACAAGCTGGCCCTGCAGGCTGGCTCCTTCTCCGACAGCTGGCGGACCACCGGGCATTTTCTTAACGCTCGGCCCCCTGTAGGCATACGCGTCAACTTAAGGGGTTGTAGGTAAAATCTATGTAGTAAGATACGTAGTTTCCTACATAGATGCGCCCTTGCCCCCTGCCTTGCTCTGCCGTCCGCGTGTCGCCGAAGCTTCAGCGGAGGCACAAGAGGCTAC
>JBAVOD010000047.1:0-6296 GCA_049691735.1 Bacteroidales bacterium | reverse complement strand
GTACATGCTTAATTGCTAAAACCTGTACATCACTAATTGCTAAAACCTGTACATTCTTAATTGCGAAAACATGTACATTGTTATTTACCGATTACACTGGCAGAAAAGACAAACAGAATGCACTGTTATACCCCCCTCTCAGGGGGGCTTGGGGGGTCGCCGAAATCATTTCAGAAGCACTGTTACGGGGCCGGGGGGTCGCTGAAAGCATTACTGACGACTTTATACTACCCCCCCAAGAGTGCCATTATTTGGCTCACTTAATCGAAGATAGCTTCAAACAATTCATGTTTTCTGGCTTCAAAGCACATCCGGATCTGGTCAGTCGAATTACGTTCTGTCGAAAGCGGCGGGAGCGAATCAAGCGGAAAGAAGCCAGCATCGAGCGTCTCAGTATTTTCGGCGAATTTGCTTTCTATAAGCTCGCATTCAACAAATATCCTATAGATAGTAAACGGGTATAAAGTGTCGCTGTGCCGGTTGGCATGATGGACAGCAATGATCCGTTTTGGCTTTACTGTTGCTCCTGCCTCCTCGCGGCATTCCCTTACGGCCGATTCGCTTACTGATGAATTGACATCAGCCCAGCCACCGGGTAACGACCATGCTCCGTCAATTTTCTCCCTGACCAACAGGATCTTGTTATCAGAGAAAACCGATGCCCTGACGTCAACTTTCGGGGTCTGGTAACCTGTTTCAGAAGCGAAAAGCTCAGTTAATTTTTTATGACTCATTCCGGTATACTCCCTGAGTATCTCAACTGAAATATCCCTGATCTGCTGGTATCTGTCAAGGTCATACTGGTTCTCTCCGAAGGTAAGCCCGGCCTGCGCTATCGATTGCAGCTGTGTCGCCCATTCAAGCCATTTCTCATTCATATCCGATAATGTATTGGGGAATTAAACCCCTTTTGAGTAACAAAATTGAAATAAAAACATAATAATAAAAAATCATTTAATTGCCTGTTTGTTTTTTTATTTACTTTCGTGCACAGAAAACCCCGGATCACCCGATTTGTTATTAACAAGATTACTAACCATATATGATAATCGATCCAGTTCTGACTACAGTTAATATATAGATTACCTGATGACATTTCTATACGTACTGATAGGTTTTGTATTAATATTTGATTTCATAAACGGATTCCATGATTCGGCAAATTCAATTGCAACAGTGGTTTCCACAAAGGTCTTATCTCCTTTGGCGGCCGTGGGTATGGCAGCTGTGTTCAATTTTCTTGCATTTCTGATCTTCCCTCTTAAGGTGGCAACAACAATAGGTAAGGGAGTCGTTAATCCTGACATTATAACCCTGAATTTAATTGCTGCAGCGATATTTGCAGCAATTGTGTGGAACCTTGTAACATGGTGGATGGGCCTTCCGTCGAGTTCATCACATACTCTTGTAGGAGGTATGGTGGGTGCTGCAGTTGTTGGAAACGGATTTAGCTCAGTAGTTTATGCAGGTGTGATTAAAATCCTGATTTTCATAGTAGTTGCTCCTTTATTAGGCATGGTCATGTCATATATTATATCGGTTGTGGTACTACATCTGGTAAAAAAGCAAACCCCGTCAGGAGTCGACCGGCATTTCCGAAGGCTGCAGCTGTTATCAGCTTCTGCATTCAGCCTGGGTCATGGAGGTAATGATGCACAAAAGTCTATGGGAATAATCTGGGCTGCATTGATAATCGAGGGACTGGTAACGCAGGAGGCGACAAGGCCCCCGATGTGGGTCATCCTGTCGTGTCAGGCAGCAATTGCACTCGGAACATTATTCGGAGGATGGAGGATTGTTAAGACCATGGGGCAAAGGATCACCAAACTCAGGCCATTTGAAGGATTTTGTGCCGAGACGGCAGGAGCTCTTACATTATTCGGCGCCACTCATTTCGGAATTCCGGTAAGTACAACTCATACAATAACAGGAGCTATTATTGGTGTGGGAGCTTCAAAAAGGCTTTCGGCAGTCAAATGGGGTGTTACAAATAAGATCTTCTGGGCATGGCTTCTTACAATACCTGTTTCAGCCGTGATAGGTGGTTTAATTTACCTGTTATTAAGCTCAATACTTTAGTGGAATTACGGACTATCCTGGCTTCAGCAGTCATTATTCCTTATATTTTGGCAGCGAGAAGAGAAATTCTGTCCCGCCACCTGATCTGATCCTTGCTGAAATCTCTCCTTTATGGAGCAGGATCGCATTTTTAACAATAGCCAGCCCAAGACCGGTCCCGCCTTTTTTTCTGGATCGTCCGGATTCGATCCGGTAGAACCTTTCAAAAACTCTGGTAAGATGCTCTTCAGGAATTCCAACCCCATTGTCTGAAAATGAGAATTGATAATATTCCTCATCCTCATCAAACAGACTGACCTGTACCACACAGTTTTCACCTGCATAGTTTATTGAGTTTTCGAGAAGGTTTTGAAAAACCGACAGCAAAAGGGATCTGTTACCTTTAACACAAAGGTCATCGCTCAGGAAACTCTCTACCTTCATCTGTCTTGATTCAATGGCGGATTTGAAATTCTCCCTTACCTCATATATAATGTCATTGATTTTTATTTTCTCGAATTTAAAATTACTTCCGGCTTCTTCAATGCTGTTCAGTATTGTGATATCATTAATAAGTTGCGACAATCTTTCAGATTGGGCAAGTGCTTTTTCGAGGAAGTATTTTTGTTTGGCAGGCTCAATTGTGATGTCGTTCAACAGTGTCTCAATATAACCCCTGATTGACGAAACGGGGGTTTTTAACTCATGAGCTATATTTGAAGTCATCTGTTGCTTAATAATCCTGTTGGTTTCAACATCAGTAATATCACCCAGGATTACCTCAAAACTCTCGTCGTGAAACAATATACACTGCACACGGAAATATCTTCCGTTCCTTACGATCTTGTATTCCATACGCGGAAGGTCACCTGTTTTTCCCCATTTTTTTCTTTGAATGTCAATGAATTCGATGACCGGATCAAAATCCATTATTTTAAAGAAATTTGCCGGTGAGATTGTAGGCTCACCTGACACAATATTCATATACTGAATGAAATGGTTATTTGTCAGGATTTTATCATTACTCTTTGTAAAAAATGCAACCCCTTCATTAAGTATGTTCAGATGGTTAAAAACCCTCTCTTTTTCGACTGCCAGGTCATCTTTTGCTTTCCGCAGGTTACTGTATATGCTTATTATCTCTTCACCTATGATACCAAGTTCATTTTTCGGGAAGACTATTTCCTTGTCAAAAGGCTGATTCCGGCTTACCTTTACAGCAAAATCCTTGAGCTTTGTGACAGACTCGGCAAATTTATTGGTCACCAGCAACAAAACAATCCATATCAGTACGAAAGAAAAAAAGATAACCAGAAGGAACATTTTTTCTGTCGCGAGAAAATTTTTGATATTGACATTGTAAACCAGCGCGGCCCGTATATAGTACTTATTAAAAAACCTTGAGTAATAGTAGTAACTGATGCCTGTTGTAGCCGATTTTCTTATCGCGGTGCCAAAATCCGAATAGGTAGATTCCCTTACCTCAGGCCTCTCTTTATGGTTTCCCAGTTTTGACCAGTCTTTTACATAACTGTCGTAGAGCACAACACCTGTATTGCTTATAATTGAAAGGCGCAATTCATTCTGGGGAAGTATTCGAACAAGCGAATCAACAATATGGAAATCACCTTTTTCAAACACCCGGTTTACAATGAGGTAATTGTCGGTGATCCGGGTGATATTATAAAGTTCATCATTCAGAGTGTTAATTCTGTACTTTTTTTCGCGATTGTACAGATATATTACCATGACCAGTGTAAACATAAGGAATACACCTAAATAGTACACAAAAAGCTTGTTTCTGAACCGGCTCCGTGGTATCATTTTATATCATGAATTTTCAAAACTCGAAAAAGTAACCATAACCTGTTTTATTTTTCAGGCAGGAACCGAACCTGCCTATTTTGCTTCGGATCCTTGTAATATTTACATCAACAGTACGATCAGAGACAATAACGTCACCACCCCATATTCTTTTAAGGATATCTTCTCTTGAAAATACCTTTCCGTTATTTTCGAGCAGCAGTAATAATATTTCATATTCTTTTTTTGTAAGGTCAACTTTTTCGCTGTCGATCAAAACCCGTTTTCTCAGATTATCAAGTTCAATGTTCCCTAATTTAAGTATTTCGTGATTCTTGTTTCTCTGTGTCCCCGTCCTTTTCAGGACCGCTTTGACTCTTGCTGTTAATTCGTTGATTGAAAAAGGTTTGGCCAGATAGTCGTCGGCTCCGAGGACAAATCCTGTAAGTATGTCATTTTCAGTATCTTTAGCTGTAAGAAAAATAATCGGAGTATTAATTTCATAATCTTTTCTCAACTTCTCTGCGAGTCGGAACCCCGACATAGGGCCCATCATGACATCGAGCAGGAAAAGATCATATTGTCGAAGCGGTTTTTTTAACGCCTCCTCCGATGAATGCGCAACATCGGTAATAAAGCCTGAGTTGTTCAGATTGAACTGAAGTATCTCGCAGAGATCTTCTTCATCATCAACTATAAGGATTTTTTTCCCTTTGGTGTCCATGAGGATTTTGTGTAATCATTAACACTAATTTATTCATTATTCTGAATATCCTTGTCCATGCCTGAGTGACGGATATCGGTCCCCCTCAGTGAATAAATTGCAGCTTCTGCAATATTGGTGGCGTGGTCGGCCATCCTCTCTATATTTGTAATTATATTTTTTAATTCAGTATAGCTCAGCAGCATCTCTTTGGTCTTATCACTGATCCTGGCTTTTGAAATGCTGTTTATTAATAGCTTACGGTTCATTTCATCAATGACCGAATCATTCTTTATTGTCCATATTGCATAATCGGGATCGCTGTTAACAAAGGCAAGCAAAGATTTTTCAACCATCATCTTTCCCGAGATAAGCATATTAAGAATAAGTTCGGACATTGACTTATATTCGGGAGAATCATGCAAAGTGTCAAACGCATATGCAATATTCATTACTGAGTCACCTATACGCTCCAGATTTATTGTCATCCTGTAAACTGCGACCAATTTGCGGATATCCGAGGCAACTGGCTGATATAATGCGATTGTGTTTATGAACTTGTCACTTATTGATACTTCATACTTATCAATTTCAAATTCATTTTTTTTAATTCTGGCATCCAGTTCCTGCAACTCAGTAATGTCATTTATGCTCAAAAGTTTTTCGACAAGGCTCAGCTGCGTAAGAACGAGATCAGCCATCTCATTGAAACTGTGTGTTATATCAAGAATCGATTGTTCCTTTTTTGTACTCATCATATGATAAATTTACTTACAAGGTAAAGATTTATTACGTTTATTGTTTTTATCCGAATTTTCCGGTCAGGTAACCTTCGGTACGCGGATCCTTGGGATTTGTAAACATATAATCGGTTTTTTCGTATTCTACCAGTTCTCCCAGATACATGAATATCGAATTATCGCTGATCCTGGCTGCCTGCGACATATTATGCGTAACCAGAAGGATTGTAAAGTCTTTTTTAAATGCCACAAGAAGGTCCTCTATGCGGGCTGTTGCTACCGGATCGAGCGCCGATGTAGGTTCGTCAAGTAAAAGGACTTCAGGATTGAATGCAATTGCCCTTGCAATACACAGACGCTGTTGCTGACCGCCCGAAAGAAAAGTACCCTTTTTGAAAAGAGAATCTTTTACTTCATCCCATAATGTCACATTTTTAAGAGCATTCTCAACTATCTCATCCCGCTCACTTCTCTTGAGTTTAATCCCGTTAAGCTTGTAACCGGCGATGACATTATCATATATACTCATTGTGGGAAAGGGATTCGGCCTTTGAAAAACCATTCCTGTCTTTCGCCTTAGTTCTATGGATGACATTTCATGGATTTCCCTTCCATCCATAAAGATCTCTCCATGGGTCTGAATGTTAGGGTATAATTCGTGCATTCTGTTAAATGCCCTGAGCAGTGTGCTTTTGCCACAACCGGAGGGACCCATGATCGCAGTTATCGCTTTGCTCTCAATATCTGTATTTATATCTCTTATAGCAGTTTTCCCCGGTTCGTAAGAGATCGAGAGATTTCTGACTTTAAGTATCGGATTTGCTATATTTAAGGATCCTATCATCTTTTTTTACCGTTCCCGGATTTAGCAGCTATTCTTCGTGATAAAATATTGAGTGTCAGCACAAGCACCATCAGAAACAGAGCTGAGCTCCAGACAAGCCTCACCATATTGGGGTCATTATAAAATTCCCAGATAAGGAGGGGGACGG
>JBAVOD010000046.1:0-1988 GCA_049691735.1 Bacteroidales bacterium | reverse complement strand
GTTACCGGAAAGTTCCTCTCTTCAAGAACTTTGATCATTGTCCGGCCTACAAGACCGGTGGCGCCAACTACAGCAGTTTTCATAATTGGATTTGTCGGGTTTATTAAATTTTTCAGGGCGTAAATTTATTAATTTCTATACACGGTAGTGCTACAAAAACCTCATTTCCGGCAATTTCCTATAAAAAAATAAACAAATTGTCATTTCATAAAACAAAAGTGGCCGACTTGGGGTTAAGTTTTCAGAACATGCAAAAGGGATGACATGTTAAAATAAATTTGACTTTTGGTTTCTATCGTGATAAATTAGCTTTTTAGAATCATTTAATCATTAGCCAGATGAAAGCAGGCAATTATCTTGTCGCCGGATTTATGTTTTTGGCTGTTGTTTCCACACTACCTTCTTACGGACAAAAGAATTCAAAAAGAAACATTATTACTGGTTATGTGACGGATGTGAATCATTACCCTGTGATTAATGCCTTAATAACGATTGATAAAAGTACAACCGGGGTTGTGACTGACGAAAAGGGATTTTACAAAGTAAAAGTCAAACCTTATTCGGTATGGATTGGAATTATTTCTCTTAATCATGGTGTGTGTGAAGAAGCTATCAATGGAAGGACAAGGATAAATTTTACTTTTCGGAATTCAATTCTGAGCCATAATATTAATCCTGCCTATAACCCGGGGGAGGAAGACATAAATGTTGGTTACAGGACCATGAAGAGAAAATACCTTACAACACCGGTAAGCAAAATTTACGGCAGGGACATGAGGTATGCATCAATGAATTCAATTTACGATATGCTGAAAGGGACAGTGCCAGGAGTTTCTGTATTTAATCAAAGTGTAAGAGTAAGGGGTGCATCATTTGGGGCGGGTAATGATCCGTTGTATCTTGTTGAGGGCACGACTGTCAGCTCATTAGCAGATATTTCGCCCCAGATGGTAGAATCGATAGAGGTTCTTAAAGGTCCGGCAAGTTCGATTTACGGATCAAGAGGTGCAAATGGGGCAATTCTTGTTGATCTGATCGGCGCTCATCCAAATACAGATAGTTCTACAATAGCGGCACCCGTGAAGGTACCTTATGCTGAAACACGGGCTGCCACAAGTGTTAAAGGGAGCTCTGCCACGCTAAACGGAATAGTAAATGCCAATAATAATTCGACTTCTGTAACATTTGAATTTGGCACAACTCCGGGATATGGAACCAAAACAATACAAGCTGCTCAAAGTCCTGTCTCAGCAAACGTCCCTGCCTGCGTCAGCGCTGATATCGCAGGTTTGGAAGCCGGTACTACCTACTACTTCAGAGTTATTGCTGCCAATTCGCTCGGGAAAACTACAGGTATCACTCTGCCGTTCAAATATTCAGGAGAAGCCCCGACAGCTGAAACCTATCCGGCAACAAACAGCTCTCCCCGCGAGGCTCAGTTAAATGGTATTGTGAATGCAAACGGGTTGTCCACTGTCGTGAAATTTGAATATGGTACAACCACAGGCTACGGAACTACTATAGTCGCTCAAAGTCCGGTAACCGCACCGGCCTCTGCATGGATAAGCGCAAATGTTGAGGACCTTAAACCCGGTGCAAACTACCATTACAGGATCGTTGCAACAAACGACGAAGGAACTGTCTGTGGCAGGGATTTAACATTTAAATCGGAATATGTATTCGGAGAGTCTCTATATGGAGGCTACATATTTTATGTCGACGAAACAGGAGAACATGGCCTGGTATGTGCACCATCGTACCAGAGCCTGAATGCAATCTGGGGCAACTCCCCTCCTGCAGGCGCATCTGGCAAGGCTGTTGGTACAGGTCGTCAGAATACGGAAGATATCCTCCTTGGTTGTCCTGAACAGGGAATTGCAGCCAGATTATGTCATGATCTGGAATTGAATGGATACAATGATTGGTTCTTGCCGTCAATCGATGAATTGTTCCTTATGTACACCAATTTGCATTCAAAAGGATTAGGC
>JBAVOD010000045.1:0-5785 GCA_049691735.1 Bacteroidales bacterium | reverse complement strand
GTTGTGATGGAGAATATCTATGTAAAGGTCGAAAACGGCATGGCGCCGGTTAAGGCCGGACTGGAGGGCTCAAAAGAGATCTATTTTGCGATCATTGCCACAACAATTACCCTTATTTCGGTATTCTTCCCGATCGTTTTTCTTCAGGGAATAACGGGGCGCCTCTTCCGTGAGTTCGCTGTAGTGATGGCGGGTGCCGTAGGAATTTCAGCATTCCTTGCACTTTCGCTTACACCGATGGTATCGACAAAGATGCTGCGGAAGGAAAGCTCCCACTCATGGTTCTACAGGAAGACCGATAAGTTCTTTACAAACCTGAATGGCGCATACAGGCGCTCTCTTGATTCGTTCCTTAAGCACAGGAATTATACATTCGTTATACTGGCGTCAGCCCTTGTGCTGATTGTCGTACTGTGGAAATCAATTCCCGCCGAAATGGCCCCTCTCGAAGACAGGTCGCAGATTGTTGTCAACGCCACCGCACCCGAAGGATCAACATATGAATTTATGCTTTCATACATGGATGACCTGGCAAACGCCGTAGACACACTTGTGCCCGAACGCACGGGAGTAATTTCAATGGTACGTGGCGATCACAGTGATCTCAGGGTTACTCTTGTGGCTCCAAAGGACAGGAAGAGGACTCAGCAGGATATTGCAGACGTGCTCACTATCCAGTTCAGGAAAAAGACCAAAGCGAGGGCAATGATCATGCAGCAATCGACATTCGGCAGCAGGCGGTCAGGTATGCCGGTCCAGTATGTTCTCCAGGCCACCACGATCGATAAGCTCAGGGAGGTCCTCCCTGCATTTATGGCCAAAGTCATGGAAAGCGATGTCCTTGCAATGGCTGACGTGAACCTCAAATTTACAAAGCCTGAAATAAGGATCCATATCGACAGGGACAAGGCAAGCAATCTCGGAGTATCGACACAAAATATAGGGCAAACCCTCCAGCTTGCATTAAGCGGCCAGAGGTTCGGATACTTTTTTATGAACGGCAAACAATATCAGATCCTTGGTGACCTTGAAAGAAGCGACAGGAACAAGCCGCTTGACCTGAAATCGCTTTATGTCAGGAACAAGAGCGGCGACATGATCCAGCTCGACAATCTCGTATCGCTTACCGAGGAAACAGCTCCACCGCAGCTTTACAGATATAACAGGTTCGTGGCTGCAACTATTTCAGCCGGTCTGGCACCGGGAAAAACCATGAGCCAGGGACTTGAAGAGATGGACAGGATTGCAAAGGGAACCCTTGACGAGACTTTCAGGACAGCGCTTGCCGGTGATTCAAAGGATTTCAGGGAAAGTTCCTCAAGCCTCATGTTCGCTTTCCTTCTTGCTCTTATACTGATATTCCTGGTACTGGCGGCTCAGTTTGAGAGCTTCAAGGACCCGTTCATCGTCATGATGACGGTCCCTCTGGCTATTACTGGGGCACTGTTATTCATGTGGTATTTTGGTATCACAATGAATATTTTCAGCCAGATAGGCATTATAATGCTTATCGGTCTTGTGACAAAGAACGGGATCCTGATTGTTGAGTTTGCAAACCAGCGGAAAAGGCTCGGCCTTTCAAAATCTGAAGCCATCAGATATGCGGCTCAGGCCCGTTTCAGACCTATACTGATGACAAGCCTTGCCACAATACTCGGGATAAGCCCTCTTGCCCTTGGCTTCGGTGAAGGTGCAGCAAGCAGGGTCGCTATGGGAACAGCGGTCATCGGGGGTATGATTTTTTCGACCTTACTTACACTCTATGTTGTCCCTGCAATCTATACATTCATTTCAAGTGAAACAAAACCGAAAGAGGATGAAGTCTAAACTCCTGCCTATTCTGTTATTTCCCTTCCTTTTGCCGCAGATCTCCGGTGCACAGAAAGTCTATAGTCTGAATGATTGCATAAGTACTGGCCTTGAGAGGAATTTTTCGATACTGATATCAAGAAACAATCAAACAATAGCCAAAAACAACTTTACTCCCGGCAATGCGGGATTCCTGCCGGCAATTGACCTGAACGGAAATGAAAGCGGGAGACTGATCAATACCACAACGAACATGAATGACGGTACCCGGACCGTTACCAACGGACAATACACCAACACCATATCGGGCGGAGCGTCACTGGGTTTGACACTCTTTAACGGACTGAGCGTTCAGACAACCTACAAAAAACTTGATGAACTGAAGCAGATCGGTGAACTGAATACCCAGCTGGCGATCGAAAACCTGTTGTCGGATATAATTTCGTCTTATTACAACTACATCCAGCAGATACAGCTTCAGATAAATCTCCAGTACGCTGTCGATCTGTCAAGAGAGCGCCTGAGGATCGATGAGGACCGGTATCTGCTTGGATCAAATTCAAAGCTTCAGGTACTTCAATCGAGGGTGTATCTGAACGCCGACAGCACGAACCTGTCGCAACAGGTTCAGGTTGTCAGGGCAGCACAGGTAAGGCTGAACCAATTAATGTCAGTTGAGGACCTGGCCCAGAAATTCGTTACAAAAGACAGCAGCGTTGTGGTTGACAATACACTGCTTTATGAGAAACTGCTTGAGGAAACTCTGAACAGGAACACCAGCCTTCTTATTGCAGCGAAGAACAGGACGGTTTCAAAGTACGATTACAAACTGACGGCTTCCCGGTCTTATCCGTTTTTCAATCTGTCATCAGGGTATAATTACAATCTTAACTCATATTCTTCGGGAAGTACAAAAAACCAGATCAACGACGGACTGAATTTTGGGGTGACTGCCGGTATAAATATATTTGACGGGTTCAATCAGCGAAGGAATATCAGGAATTCGGCCCTGAACATTAAGAACAATGAGCTTCAGTATCAACAGACCGCACAGGGAGTAAAGGCCGATCTGATCACTCTTTTCAGCGCATACAGCACCTTCCTCAGGCTTATCACTCTCGAGGAGCAGAATCTCCAAACAGCCACTGAGAATCTCGACATTGGCATGGAGAGATACAAGCTTGGCAATCTGTCGGGACTTGACCTGAGGGATGTACAGAAAAGCCTTCTCGACGCAAGGGAAAGCCTTCTCTCCGTTCAGTACCAGGCAAAGCTGGCCGAGATCTCCCTTCGCCTCATTGCCGGCAGGATAATGGAATACTACAGGTAGCATTTCAGCGACAAATCAAAAGATTCATCATTCTGACCGATGGAAAAGAAAACTGAACTGATAACGAATCGCGACGGCAGCATCTTCCATCTGAGTCTTCTGCCTTCCGATATTGCCGAAAAGATCATAATTGTGGGTGATCCCGGCCGCGTCGATATGCTGGCAACACTTCTCAGCGATATCCGTGTCCGCAAGGAGAACAGGGAATTCAGGACTGTCACGGGATTCTTTGAAAGTACCGAATTAACTATCATTTCGTCGGGTATAGGGACCGACAATATCGATATTCTTGTCAACGAGCTCGATGCCCTTGTGAACATCGACCTGACCACCGGTGTGGAAAAGGAAGATAAGATTTCGCTCACATTGCTGAGGCTGGGAACCTCGGGCGGGATCAGGGCTGATGTGCCGGCCGGATCGTGCGTTCTTACCGAGACTGCAATCGGTTTTGACGGGCTTATACATTTTTATGAAGGCTATGACTGGCTTCTCGATAACATGCTGTCGACATACCTTGCCGAGTATCTCGAATGGCCCGACACCCTCTCCTTCCCATATGCAGTCAATGCCGATAAGGAACTGATCGCCATGTTCGGGGCAGGAGGATTCATAAACGGGATGACGGTGTCGTCGCCCGGATTTTATGCCCCGCAGGGAAGAAAGCTCAGGCTTGAGACCTTCGACAGTGAGATCAACGGCAAGCTGGCAGAATTCGTCTACAGGGGGAGGACTATCAGCAACTATGAAATGGAGAGTTCGGCGATTTATGGCCTTTCAGCCCTGCTCGGGCACAAGGCTCTGACTATCTGTGTGGTGATCGGCAACAGGGTAACCGGTGAGTTCATTGCCGACTACAAGCCGCTCATTTTTGATCTGGGTCTGAAAGTGATGAAAATAATCTGAACCGGAGCAATCCTCTATAACAGGTTAGCCCTGTACCATTCAACAGCTTCTTTCATGCCTTCCCTGACATTATGAGTCGGCTTATAGCCAAGCAGCCTTCCTGCCTTTTCGATCGAAGCAAGTGAATGCGGGATGTCTCCCGTCCTTTCCGGACCATAAACCGGTTTGATCTCAAGTATCGTCGGATCGTATTTGCCTGTTAACTGCCTGATGAGATCAAAGAGCTCATTGAGGCTTGTTCTTTCCCCGTGAGCAACATTATATACCTGGTTTATTGCTTCCCTTTCCTGGACGAGCGCGGCGAGATGGTTGGCCTGTATCACATTGTCAATATATGTAAAATCACGGGAGTACATTCCGTTGCCGTTGATCACAGGCGGCTCGTGCCTGAAGAGCCTGGTGACGAACAGGGGAATGACCGCTGCATAAGCCCCGTGAGGATCCTGCCTCCTGCCGAATACGTTAAAGTACCTAAGCCCGATGACGTCTGTTTTGTAGACAGCTGAAAAATTATCTGCGAAAAGCTCATCTGCATATTTTGTTATCCCGTATGGCGACAACGGCTTACCGATCGTTTCCTCAACTTTGGGCAATCCCTGGTGGTCACCGTAGGTTGAAGAGCTTGCTGCATATATGAAACGCCGTACCTTTGCTTCCTTTGCGGCATAGAGCATTTTTACGAAACCGCCTATATTAACATCGGTCGATGAAACAGGATCGCTGATTGATCTTGGAACTGATCCCAGAGCAGCTTCATGGAATACATAATCAATCCCCCTGACCGATTCCTCGCAATCTGAATAATTCCTGATATCCCCTTCGATAAGCCTGAAGTGCGGATCATTAATAAATCCCGAAAGGTTTTCACGTTTTCCTGTCGAAAAATTGTCGAGGCAGACAACGTAATTGCCGGCATTAAGGAGCGATTCGACGAGATTTGACCCTATGAATCCTGCCCCTCCCGTGACCAGCACGCTGCTGTTGGTTACAATACGGTCCATAATGCGATTTGTTGGTTAATGAAAAGCCGGAGAAAGATATATGAATTAATTCTCAAACATCAGGAGTATCTCCTTCAGGATGAATTCGGCGGTTTTGCCGTTGCCGTAAAACCCCGGGTACTCAAGGTTATTGCATTGATCGATGTACCCTGCAAATTCGTTCCTGATCTTTTCGGGGTCGGCGTCCACAAGCCTGACTGTCCCGTTTGATACCAGCTCTATCCATTCGGCTTCCTTCCGCAGCACGATACACGCTTTCCTGAAGAAATGTGATTCCTTCTGCACTCCGCCCGAGTCGGTAATTATCATTTTGCAGTTTTTTTCGAGGAGGGTCATCTCAAGGTATGATACCGGCGGAACGATCTTTATCCGTCCCGACGACCTGAGTTCGTCAAAGAATTGCCCGAGTCCCGAATTGAGCGAATTGATCGTCCGGGGATGGAGGGGCATAAGGAACGTCATGCAATGTTGTTCGGCAAGCGACCGCAGGGTGGTAAGTATTGTTTCAAGACGGTTTAGGTCATCAGTATTTATGTCCCTGTGAATGGTTACAAGTATGAAGTTGTTACATTCAAGCTTCAGTTCTTCAAGATAACCCTGTTTCTTTCTCTCAGCGAGTCCGGCAAAGAACAGGGAATTGTCGTACATTATATCCCCGGTAAGGTAGATCTTTGGATTATCGATTGTATAAGGCGGACTGTTTTCTGGCCTGAATCCCTCATTCATCAGGTTTTTGAATGCT
>JBAVOD010000044.1:0-6120 GCA_049691735.1 Bacteroidales bacterium | reverse complement strand
ATTCCGACCCGCGGAAAAAGCTTTTCATTGGAATCGCAGAAAAAATACTCATTTATTGTGACGGGAGAGGAAAACCTTGAGCCTCGGAAAATAACTATCATTGACCAGAAAAAAGGCTACAGTAATTCCATATATATTTTGTCAGTCTTTTTGTCTCTTTTCATGATACTGACTTTTGCTGCCACAAAAGAACGGGTGAAACCCCCGCCGGATCAGCAGACAAACCTGGGGAGAGATCTGAAAGACCTGGTAAGGAACAGGCCCTGGCTCATCCTGCTGATAATCGGCTTGCTTTTCAATGTATATAATTCGATCAAACAGGGGATTGTGGTTATATACTTTTCCCATTACCTGCATGCCCAGTTGCTGGCCGGTTCTTATCTTGTCGTGTTGATGCTTGCTTCAATTTCGGGTGCCATGGTGACATCTCCACTGGGTAAAAGGTTTGGCAAACGCAAATTGTTTATTTATGCCCTGATCTTCTCGGGCGCAGTAAATTCATTGCTGGTATTTTGCAATCCGGGGAATACAGGCCTTATATTCATAATCGGTTCCATCTCGGAGTTCGGAGCTGCAATATTCCCTACACTTTTCTTTGCAATGCTTGGTGATGCTGCCGATTATTCGGAATATAAAAATGGTCGCAGAGCTACGGGCCTGGTATATTCAGCAGGTTCATTTGCAACAAAGTTCGGAGGGGGGATTGCCGGGGCAATTATAGGATTTGTGCTGGCCGCATTCCATTATAACGGTCAGGATGAACTGGCAATCCGGGGGGCAATTCCCGGCATAATAATGCTGATGAGCTGGATCCCTGCAATTATTGTGCTGATCACCGCAGGCATCATGTCACTCTATCCCCTCGATCAAAAGAATATGGATGAAATTACCCTGGAATTGAACAGACGAAGAGCTATGGAAACAGCTTCGCTAAAATAATTACCGGTATGTAAATCAGGGACAATAAAATTGAAATCATGAAATTCGGATATTTTGACGACAAGAGCCGCGAGTACGTGATAACAAATCCCCGTACTCCATGGCCATGGATAAATTATCTTGGAACCGAGGACTTTTTCTCCCTTATCTCAAATTCAGGCGGCGGGTACTCTTTCTACAAAGATGCAAAATTCAGGCGCATTACCAGGTACAGGTACAATAATGTGCCTATGGACAGCGGCGGAAAATACTTCTATATAAAAGATGGGGATACCATCTGGTCGCCGGGCTGGAAGCCCTGCAAAACAGAGCTTGACAACTATGAGTGCAGGCACGGTATGAACTATACAATTATCAGGGGTGAGAAGAATGGCATTACTGCAAACGCTCTTTATTTTGTGCCTCTGAAAACATGGGCCGAAGTTCAGAAACTTACACTGACCAATAATTCGGGGGCATCAAAAAAGATAAAACTCTTCTCTTTTGTAGAATGGTGCCTGTGGAATGCTGCCGCAGATATGGAAAATTTCCAGAGAAACTTCTCAACCGGAGAGGTGGAAATTGAAGGAGCGGTCATTTACCACAAAACAGAATACAAGGAAAGACGTGACCATTATGCCTATTATTCTGTAAATAATTCCATTTCAGGATTCGATACCGACAGGGAATCTTTTCTCGGGCTCTATAACGGATTTGAGGAACCGCAGGTTGTTGCTTCAGGCAGGTCGTCAAACAGTGAGGCTCACGGATGGTCGCCGGTCGCCTCCCATTTTATCGAGGTGGAACTGAATCCCGGCGAATCGAAAGATTTAATTTTTGTGCTCGGCTATGCAGAGAATGGACCGGATGAGAAATGGGAAAGTAAAAATATAATAAACAAGAGAAAAGCAAAGGAGACAATCGCGAAGTATGATACAGCGGAGAAAGTCGACTCAGCCCTGTCAGAGTTACGGAAGTACTGGGACAGCCTCCTGAGCATCTTTTCTGTTGATTCAGGTGACGCAAGGCTCGACAGGATGGTTAACATCTGGAATCAGTACCAGTGTATGATCACCTTCTGTTTTTCGAGGTCTGCTTCGTTTTTCGAATCGGGCATAGGACGCGGAATGGGTTTCCGTGATTCCAACCAGGACCTGATAGGATTCGTTCACCAGATACCTGGCAGGGCACGCCAGAGGATCATTGATATTGCCTCTACCCAGTTCCCCGACGGAGGATGTTATCACCAGTACCAGCCACTCACTAAAAGAGGTAACAACGATATAGGCGGAGGATTTAACGACGACCCGCTCTGGCTGATACTTGGGACCGTAAGTTATATCAAGGAAACCGGCGATTTCAGCATTCTCGACGAAAAGGTACCCTTTGATAATGATGTGACAACCGCACGCTCGCTGTTCGACCACCTGACTGTCTCATTCGACCATGTTGTCAACAATCTCGGGCCGCATGGTCTTCCGCTTATTGGCAGGGCGGACTGGAATGATTGCCTTAACCTGAACTGTTTTTCAAATGATCCCGACGAATCGTTCCAGACCACGGAGAACAAGACGGAGGGATCACAGGCAGAGTCGGTAATGATCGCAGGCCTTTTCGTTGTGTACGGTAGAGATTATGCGGAGCTTTGCAGAAGAACAGGGAAGAACGCGGAGGCCGGTCGAGCCATGAGGCATGTGGATAGGATGGTAGAAACAATAAAGACCTATGGCTGGGACGGAGAATGGTTCATAAGAGCCTATGACTATTTCGGACGCAAAGTGGGAAGCCGCGAGAACAAAGAAGGCAGTATCTTCATCGAATCGCAGGGCTGGTGCACAATGGCCGGTATAGGTTCGGAAGAAGGGATGTGCCGGAAAGCTCTCGATTCGGTCAGGAAAAGACTCGATTGTGAACATGGCATAGTGCTTAATAACCCGGCTTTCACAAGCTATCTGATCGAGTACGGAGAAATTTCCTCTTATCCGGCAGGATATAAGGAGAACGCAGGCGTTTTCTGTCATAATAATCCATGGATCATGATAGGTGAGACCATTGCCGGTAATGGTAACAGGGCCTGGGAATATTACAGGAAGATATGCCCGTCGTATCTTGAGGATATAAGCGAGCTTCACAAAACAGAACCTTACGTTTATGCCCAGATGGTGGCCGGGAAAGATGCATTCAGACCCGGGGAGGCCAGGAATTCATGGCTTACGGGGACAGCATCCTGGAATTTTTATGCGATCAGTCAGTTCATACTGGGAATCAGGCCCGATTATGACGGCCTGATTGTCGATCCCTGTATCCCTGAAGAGTGGAAGGGTTTCAGGGTGATCCGCAAATTCAGAAATGCAACCTACCAGATAGAGGTATTAAATCCTGAAAACAGGTCAAAGGGGGTAAGCCAGATCCGCGTTGACGGAAAACTGATCTCCTCCAATACCCTGCCTGTTTTTGGAGATGGCAGGGAGCATGAGGTAAAAATTATTTTGCAGGCAGGCTGATAAGTCCGGAAAGCTGAACGGGGTTAAATAAATCGTCTGTCAATGATACTGACATTTAAATGGAATTGACGTGGGATCGCCGGCTCCCGGCTTCAGGTATAATAACTGAAGAGATGGACTTGCGTCTTTCTGGAAATATTCCAGCCTGACCGGGTAGAATCCTTTTTCGAGAGGAATAACAAATGATTGCGTCGTTTCAGATGAATGGATCGCATCCCCGTCGATTAACAGCTTATTGCCTAGATAAAGCCTCGAAGCATTCTTTGTGACTGCTGCAAAAATGTAGTAACCTTCGTCCTTAATCTCAATATAGCCTTCGAAACAACAGGCAAAGTCGGCCTTTAAAGGGAGATTTTTAAAGCTGAACAGGCTGTCGGCAACCCCGGTCTGCAGGGGTTTTAATTTTTTGAAATCAGGCATTTTGTCCCAACTCCCTCCGTAACAGGCATATTTTAATCCTCCGTTAATAAACCTTTTTGGTTTTTGGGAAGAAGGTAATATATCTCCCGGAGTAAAACTGCCTTTTGCTACAAGATCATATTTGCCACTTGCCGAAAATGATTTAAGGACCAGTTGGGCCGGGCCGTTTATAAGTATCCTTGAATCAGCTTTCGGCGATGTCCTGTCAGGTTCGGTACCATCGAGAGTATATCTCATTTCAGGGAAGCGATCGAGCAAAAAAATGGTTGAAGGTTTATCTTTCAGTAATATCCCGTTCATCGGGTGAAATTGGATTGCCGCAGCGGAATAGCCCGAATAGGAAAATTTGATCCCGTCATACATGGCTTTTAACCTTACCGAATTATGCTTTTCATTAGGGAATGTTGCTATTTTCCATCTGAGGTTTTTAGATGCTTTAAGTTTCAAAACGGAATCCATACGACCGATCCCCATGCCTTTGTAAGTCTCATCAATGCCGGCGATCCACAGAAGTCTATCACCGGGAAGCTTTTCGAGCCTTTCGGAAGCCAGTTTTATTACAAAATCATTGTTCCACCAGAAGGACGGATCAGTCGAGTAGTATGACTGGAATAACTGATGCTCAGTGAGCAGGGTGTACATAACAAACAACCCGCCATAGGAATGTCCGTAAAGCGAGTTGGTCCCATTTGTCGGGTAGGTCTTATCAATATATGGGATAAGTTCATTTTTAAGGAACGAAATGAATTTATCGCCCCCGCCTGATATTACGGGATTTTCAACATGAACGGGCAGGAAGTCCCTGTCGCGCTGATTAACCTTGTTAATATATGTATTGGGGAGAGCGACAATAATTACAGGCGGAACATAATTTTCACCTTTTGCGAATTTGTAAATATATGAGAACAGGTCCATTGCCCACTCTCCGTCAGTTAAATATATAACTTCATATTTTTCAGCCGATCCGGGTTTGTAAGTTTCCGGGAGGAAAACTTTTACAGATCGTTCTTCTTTTAAAATATCGGAATATATCGAATCATTTACTTGATTATTCTGGGCGTAAGCGTTCGTTAACTGAAAGAATAAAACAAAGATCAGAAGCGCCAGGCTTTGAAGGAGATTTCTTTTCATAATTTCATTTAATTAACAGGTTATCTACAAAGACGTTTAAATTACTTAAATGCTGCATCATCTGATAGTTATTTAAAGGGAATCTTTTCATGGTGATGGTTTGTCCATAAAGAAAATAAGAATTTCTACTTGAAAAGATGCCCGGCTTCTGTATGAAAAAGAAGGAAAGATTTCTGGAGGGGTGGAGGTGCGTAAATAAAATATATAATGCCATTGTAACATATAATAATACAATGGTTTTTAGTTAGGGGTTGTGATCCAGCTGGGATTCGAACCCAGGACCCCATCCTTAAAAGGGATGTGCTCTACCGACTGAGCTACTGAATCAATTTTACAATATTTAAAGAACACAGGACCCTCCCGCAGAGCGGGATGCTCTACCGACTGAGCTACTGAATCAATTTTACAATATTTAAAGAACACAGGACCCTCCCGCAGAGCGGGATGCTCTACCGACTGAGCTACTGAATCAATTTTAGAATATTTAAAGAACACAGGACCCTCCCGCAGAGCGGGATGCTCTACCGACTGAGCTACTGAATCAATTTTACAACATTTAAAGAACACAGGATGCTCTTGCTGCTGAGCTACTGGATCTGCGCTAAGATTTTCGCGGTGCAAAGATAAAGGAAAAATGACTCCTCTCAAAAAATTAATCAGCATTTTTGGTTACACTATCAGAAAAATATAGCCCGTGGGAAATTAAAATTCACTATTTTGCACAACCATTCTAATCCGGGCCGAAAATATGGATAATAGATTCAAAGACAAGGTGGTAATTGTCACGGGCGCTTCAACGGGAATCGGAAGGGCAATTGCCATTGAATTCGCACGTAACGGCAGCAGAGTAATGCTGGCAGCACGTTCAGAATCAAAGCTTTCGGAAGTAGTGACCAAAATAAAGGAGGATGGCGGTGAAGCCGCTTTCATCTGCACTGATGTAGCAAAAGAGGAGGAATGCAAACGACTTGTTGAATCAACTGTTTCTGAATTCGGTACCGTTGACATCCTTATAAACAATGCAGGGATCTCAATGAGAGCCTTGTTTGATGATGTCGATCTGAGTGTTCTTCACCGGCTGATGGATGTAAATTTCTGGGGCACTGTTTACTGCACAAAATATGCCCTTCCATACCTGGTAAAAAAC
>JBAVOD010000043.1:0-3453 GCA_049691735.1 Bacteroidales bacterium | reverse complement strand
GTGTAAACCTTATGAACCAGCACCTGGCCCACATTTCCCTTGCAGGAGCCAGGAAATATGACTATCCGCTTACTTTTACCTATCATGAACCCTGGTGGAACAATTACTGGTACATTAATGATCATTTTGCAAGACTTTCACTTGCTCTTTCATCCGGAAGACAGCTTAATGATATTCTGGTTCTGGAGCCTACGACCTCTGCCTGGCTCTATGATTCCTATGT
This sequence comes from Bacteroidales bacterium, assembly GCA_049691735.1. GTDB lineage: Bacteria > Bacteroidota > Bacteroidia > Bacteroidales > VadinHA17 > LD21. Next base: position 3,230 of record JBAVOD010000043.1, on the reverse strand, counting down.
TAAAAACGATAAGAAGGTTACCGAAATAGGTCAGGCATTCCAGACTTTTGTCACAACTCTCGAGAAAGCACAGGTCGGGTATGACCTGGGATCAGAAAACATTATCGGTGAACTTGGATCAGTAAAGAGCGGCAAGCTGGTTGTCGGAAAGTGCAGTTATTCCACAGTTGTTATTCCTCCGCTTATGGAGAATCTCGATATGGGTACTTATAAACTGCTCAGGCGCTTTGTGTCAAACGGGGGAAGACTTGTCGCTTTCTCTGCTCCTTCACTAGTCGACGGTGCTGTTTCCGAAGGTCTGAATGAGTTCTTTTCAAAACAAAAAGAAAAAATAATAGTTGAGCACAGTCTGTCCCCGGAGCTGATAAACAAGTACTTCTCAGAAGAAGACCTTAAATTTACAGACATCCGGGGCGGTGACCTTTACCATCAGCGCAGGACACTCTCGGACGGACAGCTGCTATTTATGGTGAATTCAAGCATTCGGGAGCCGCTCTCATGTGAGGTCACAACAAAAGGCGCCGATGCAGCGGAACTCAATACCCTTGTGGGCGACATTTCCGGTTATCCCTGCCTGCAGGAAGGTGGAAACATTACCTTCAGGGTAAACCTCGAGCCTGCCGGAAGCCTGTTGCTCTTCATTTCCCCGAAAAAACCTGAAGGATTCACAGTGTCTGTAGCTACCGGTAATCCTGAAATAATTGCTTCGGATTCGCCTCTTAAAGTTACAAGGACAGCTGAAAATGTTGTCAGCCTTGAATTTTGTGATATTCTCGTGGGTGGCGAACTGACAAAAGATCTGAATACATATTATGCCGCGGATAAAGTCTATAAATACTACGGTTTCAAAAACGGTGATCCATGGAATACATCAGTTCAGTTCAGGACCCGGACAGTTGACAGGGATACCTTCGGTGTGAACACCGGGTTTGCTGCAACTTACCATTTTAATGTAAAAGGCAGTTTCGATTATTCAGGAATGAAGGTTGTTGTTGAAAGGCCGGAATTATGGTCAGTGTCAGTAAACGGAACAGACGTAAAGGCCGAAAACGGGGAATGGTGGCTCGACAGGGCATTCGGGATATATCCTGTCGGCACACTTGTACGGAAGGGAGATAATACCATCACACTGAATGTCTCCCCCATGAAAGTTCACGCCGAAATTGAGCCTGTTTACATAACAGGAGATTTTTCGGTTAAGCCTGCTGATAAGGGATGGTCGATTGAAGAGCCTGTTAAGTTACTGGCAGCGGGGAGCTGGAAGGATCAGGGCATGCCATTCTATTCATGGGGAGTCAGCTATACCAGGAATTATAAGATTGACAAGCCTGAAGGCAAATACCTTGTCGATCCTGGCAAATGGAAAGGTACGATTGCGGAAGTTACTGTCAACGGCCGGCCCGGAACCCCTCTGGCCTTTCCTCCCTACCGGTCAGATATTTCAGGCTTGCTAAGGATGGGTGAGAACACTGTTGAGGTGAAGGTTATCGGAAGCCTGAAAAATCTTCTTGGTCCCCATTTCAATAACCCTGCTCCGGGCATGGTCTCGCCCTGGCTGTGGAGAAACGTGAAATCATATCCCGGTGGAAAGGATTACCAGCTACTCGATTACGGATTAATGGAAGATTTTTCGGTCGTTCATTCGAAGTAGTACAAACTCACAGAGTGTAAGCTTTTTAGTGCACTTTTTCGAATGGTATTGAAAATAACGTCCAATTTACTAGATATCAATATACTATTTTGGACTTATTTGCAGGATTCAAATATTTTTCTACATTTGACCTGCTTATGTTATAAGAATTGTATTAGTTAACCTGATTAAAAATGAGGGGGATAATTGCTTTTTTGTTTTGAAAAACTGCTATTGTTCCCAAGTTTAAAACCTAAAATCTGATCTATGAGAAAAATCTTTTCGATTATTGCAGCGGCATTACTTACAGGCAGCCTGTTTGCCGGCGGTCTTGTAACCAATACCAATCAGAGCGCTACCTGGGTGCGGATGCCTTCCAGGAATGCATCGACCGAAACAGATGCAGTTTATTATAATCCCGCGGGATTAATGAGCATGAAAAACGGATTGCACTTGTCGCTAAACAACCAGACAGTTTTTCAAACCAGGACTGTTGAGAGTACTTACCCTTATCTGAATTCGGCCACTTACGAGGGAACAGTTTTTGCCCCTGTCTTCCCTTCGATCTATGCTGTATATAAGATGGACAAGTTAGCCTTCTCGGCAGCATTTTTGCCGGTTGGGGGAGGTGGCGGGGCCACATATGAAAAAGGTCTTCCATCATTCGAGATGAGCCAGGCTGACCTGGTACCTGCTCTTGCCGAGTCTATGGGGGCAACAGGCTACAAAATGGATGTCTATTTTAAAGGCAGCTCAATATTCTTCGGATATCAGGGTGCAGTTTCATACAAGATTAACGACTGGATATCAGCTTCTGTAGGGGCCAGGTATGTTACCGCCAAAAATACATATGAAGGGTATCTTAGGAATATCCAGGTCAATACAGCACTGGGATGGGTTGATGCCTCTACAATTATGACAGGTATTGCCACCCAGGCTGCCACCGCAGAAGGATATACAGCACAACTGGTCGAGGGCGGAGCAGGCGGGCTTACACTGGCACAGGCTGAAGCCGCAACTATCATTACTGAAGGCGAGCAGTTGCAGCTTGAAGGCGCCCTTGCAGCATTCGGCTATCCCACCAATATTTTAATCTCACAGGCTGATAATGTCTTCCTTGGTGCAAAAACTGTGTATACCAACAGAGCAACCCTCTTATCGGACCAGGAGGCACAGGCAGAACAGACCGGATCGGGTGTGACGCCGTTTTTTAATGTAAATATCACTCCGGGCGAAAACTTCAATATCGCCATTAAGTACGAAATGGCTACAAAGCTTGAACTCACAAACAAAACAACAAAAGACCTGATAACAGGGTTTGTAAATGAAAATCCCAGTGCTCCGATCACCAAATTCCCCAACGGCGCAAAAGTCAGGAACGATATGCCCGCAATGCTTACAGTAGGCGCTGAATTGAGGCTGGCGAAAATTAAAGTCAATGCCGGCGCGAACTATTATTTTGATAAATCATCCGACTACGGGCATTTTGTTGATCTGACCCCTGAGAATTCGACCGATTATGCCACTCATCTCGATAACAGCCAGATAATTGCAAGTAACGGATTTTCGCTTCAGGCCGGTGCTGAGATCCCCCTTAGCG
>JBAVOD010000042.1:0-2149 GCA_049691735.1 Bacteroidales bacterium | reverse complement strand
CCCTTAAATTTGCCGAATCGGAGGTTGACTTATTCCTCGAACCCGGGACAGAAAAGGAAAACATTGTCAGGATACGTGTAAACAGCGACGGTAAATTAATACCAAAAGAACTTTGTGAAAAAATCTTTGAACCATTTTATCAGATAGACTTTGATAAACCGGGAGAAAAAGGTACCGGGCTTGGACTATCGCTGGCCCGTTCACTTGCGGACCTGCATCATGGCAGACTTTTCCTTGATACCACAGTAAGCAATTATAATTCATTTGTTCTGGAACTGACCAAATATCAGGAGGTATCAATTTCCAGCGATATAAAGAAGGTTGACAGATTGAATCTGAGCGAACCTAATAAGTTTGTAATTTTTGGTTCTCTTGAAAACTCCTGTCCAAATATACTTCTTGTGGAGGATGATATGGAGATGGGAAAATTCATAGCAGGGGAAATATCAGGCGATTATAATGTCATCCTCACTCCCAATGGCGACGAAGCAATGAAGGCACTTAAGAAATATAATATTATTCTGATCGTCAGTGATGTTATTATGCCGGTTATAAATGGATATGAACTTTGCAGGCAGATAAAATCCAATATAGAATTCAGCCATATACCTGTTATTCTGCTTACTGCCACCATCCATCTTAATGCAAGGATCGAAGGCCTTGATTCAGGGGCAGATGCTTATATCGAGAAGCCATTCTCAACAGAACTGTTAATGGCGCAGATTAATAATCTAATAAAAAACAGGAGTCTCGACCGGCAAAATTTCATCAATTCTCCATTTGCCCCTTTCAAGTCAGTAGCAATGAATAAAACTGATGAAGACTTCCTTAAAAGACTGAATTCCGTTCTGATGGATAACATCACCGAGAATGATCTAAGTGTCGAAAGGATTGCAGAGATGATAGGAATCAGCGTTTCAACCCTTTACCGGAAGGTTAAGGCCCTTACCGACCTTAATTCGGTCGAATATATCAGACTTACCAGGCTCAAAAAAGCGGCAGAATTGCTATCGGAAGGAAATTTCAGAATCAACGAAATATCATACCTTGTCGGATTCTCATCTCCGTCATATTTTGCAACCAGTTTCCAGAAACAATTCGGGATTTCGCCCTCTCAATTTATCAGGAAGGTGAATTAATGTGAGTCCGGTAATTCTGTTATTTTTGCAGAATATAAGATACTATTAACCTGCCCAGTTGAAAAAATCTCTTACAATCCTGTTCCTGCTTTTGCTTTTATCCTCCGGATTTATGCTTCATGGTTCCTCTGCTTCACAGCCGGTGATCCTTGATCTTAAGCAAGACACTGTTAAGCCGTTACAGGCTGCAAACAAACAACCTGTTTACTTCACTCAGCGTTTATCAACACCCCCGCCAGTAATTGATGGGAAACTTGATGATGCGTGCTGGGAAAAAGGCACATGGGCTGGAAACTTTCACCAGTTTGTTCCTACCGAAGGAGCCGAACCCACCTATCCCACCGAGATTAATATCCAATACAACGACAAGTTCCTTTATGTTGCCATACGTGCATTCGACGGAGAACCTGAAAAGATATTGAGAATGACGGGAGGACGTGACGAATTTGCAGGCGACATGGTTGGCGTCAATTTTGACAGCTACCGCAATTACAAGACAGGATTCGAATTTACAGTAACCGCCTGGGGTCAGAAAGTAGATCTGGTGCTGTTTAATCCTATCAATTGGGATTACAACTGGGATGCTGTCTGGAAAGTGAAAACCGGGCTTGAAGATTCCGCATGGGTTGCGGAATATGAAATACCGCTCAGCCAGCTCAGATACAGCAATAAGGAAGAGCAGGTGTGGGGGATGCACGTCTGGAGGTGGATCTCACGTATTTCTGAAGAGAGTGACTGGGAGCAGCAAACCAAAACCGGACCCGGCATGCTTTACAATTATGGTGAACTGAGGGGAATAGCGAATCTGAAAAAGTCGCGCAGGATCGAAATTATGCCATTTGCCCTGGGAAAGCTTGAGACCATGAAGGCTGAACCGGGGAATATTTTCACTAAAAACGGCAGAATTTGGGGAGGCAATGCCGGCCTGGACGCTAAAATCGGAGTTTCAAGCAATTTTACAATCGATCTGACTGTAAATCCGGATTTTGGCCAGGTTGAATCCGATCCTT
>JBAVOD010000041.1:0-13315 GCA_049691735.1 Bacteroidales bacterium | reverse complement strand
CGGCTTCTTGCCGGCATTGTCAAGAATTTCAGGGATTACCATCCCATTGATTATCATCCGCCTTGCCATATAAGGATAGTCAAATTCCCTCCCGTTGTGGGCACAGAGTGATGCCTCGCGGTTGCGCGAGAACTTTGTCAGCATCGAAGAGAATTCAGAAAGAAGGATCTTTTCATCGTCCCCGTAAAATGACTTCAGTCTGAAGTTAAGGGGATCCTTCTCCCTTACCAGACCCACAGAAATACAGATTATTTTCCCGAATTCGGCATAAATGCCGGCACGCTCATAAACATCACCGGCCAGTTTTGTCTCTTCCCTGAAAAATTTCGATTTTTTATCCCACAGAGCCTGAAATACAGGGTCAAGGCTGTCGAACGAGGAGGATTGGGGAACTGTCTCAATATCCAGGAACAGGATATCTTCAGGTTTTAAGTTTCCAAGCATGATCTAAGAGTTATTGTTTGAAAGATGTTTTTCGATTATTGACACAAGGACCTCTATCCCGACCTGGTTCTGCCCGCCCCCGGGTATGATGATGTCGGCATACCTCTTTGTAGGTTCAATGAACTGCAGGTGTGAGGGTTTCACTGTATCGTGGTACCTTTCGAGAACCGCCGGCAACGACCGTCCGCGTTCGATGATGTCGCGCCGGATAACCCTGCCCAGTCTGTCGTCGGCATCGGCATCGACAAAAACCTTAATATCAAGCATGCTTCTCAGTCTGCTGTCGGCAAGTATCAGTATACCCTCAACAAGAACGACCCTTGCAGGGCGGACGGTGATAGTCTCCCTGGCCCTCAGGCAGGTGAGATAGGAATAGATTGGCATTTCAACAGGACTGCCATTTCTGAGAATTTTGAGATGCCCGATAAGCAAACTGAATTCAAGTGCATCGGGGTGATCAAAGTTAATCTTCTGTCTTTCTTCAAGAGGAATTTGACCGTTATCCCTGTAATACGCATCCTGCGGTATTACTATTACATCTTCGTTCGGGAGCTTCTCCATTACCCTGTTGACGACAGTTGTCTTCCCTGAACCCGTGCCTCCGGCTATTCCTACAATTAGCATTAATTATTAATTTTGTGACCGTATTGTTTGCTAAAATAGTAATTTGTAGCCAAAAAGCGATGCATCTTAATCCTGATGGTAAAAGTTATCAAAGTTTGAACACTAATATCAGCTGAAAAATGTCGGACCTCTACCCCTTGAAATTTGAACCCATTCTGAAAGAGAAGGTATGGGGAGGCAGTACTCTGGCAGGTGAATACGGCAAAAACGGTGCAGGATTAAAGAATATTGGCGAAAGCTGGGAGATATCGGCTATCGCCGGGCATCTTTCAGTTGTAAGCAACGGATTCCTTGCGGGTAACAATATTGAGGAGATACTCGAGGTGTACATGGGTGATATCACAGGGGATGAGGTCTTCGAAAGGTACAGTATAGAATTTCCGCTTCTCATCAAGCTTATCGAGGCAAAGGAGGATCTTTCTGTGCAGGTCCATCCGGGCAATGACCTCGCAAAAAAACGCCATAATGCTTACGGCAAAACAGAAATGTGGTATATCCTCAAAAGTGAAGAGGGAGCGAAAATATATACAGGTTTTGCTGAGCAGGTCACACGCGATGCTTATTTAGAAGCATTAAGGAACAATACAATACCCGGAATATTGAATGTCGAGTATCCCGAACCTGGCGACGTATTCTTTACTCCTGCCGGAAGGGTCCATGCAATTGGCCGGGGGATCGTCCTTGCCGAGATCCAGCAGACCTCTGATATCACATACAGGATATATGACTGGGACAGGAAAAACATCAGTGCTAAAGGACGGGAGCTTCATACTGATCTGGCACTCGATGCAATTGATTTTTCAGCAGCAGGACACATCGGGACGAGAAAAAATAGCGAAAACACTCCTGAGAACCTTGTAAGCTGTGAATTTTTCACCGCCAATATCCTTCATTTCAACAGGCCCTTTGACCGGGATTACAGCATGCTGGATTCGTTCGTAATATTTATATGCACGGAAGGTTCGTTCCGGTTGCGCTGGGAAGGTAAATCGGAAACCGTGTCGAAAGGGGAAACAATCCTGCTGCCGGCGATGATAAAGGATGTCGTGCTTGACCCGGAACCCGATGCAACGATCGTGGAGATCTACATCGATACAAAACAGTAAATCACAACCAACTAACATATTATCATGAAAGCAATTATCAATAGCATCCTTCTGATTTTTTCAGTCATCATGATCTCAGGATGTTCAGGAAGGAGTTCCAGGAGCAGCGAATCCATTGCCAAAGCTGACACGGTAACCGTGCCCGACACAGGATTTACAGGAATTAAGCAGTACTTCAGCAACAATATGATGGTTAAGGAAGTCACCTTTAAAAACAGCATCCGGCATGGCGAGACGAAATCATATTACCTGGGGGGGCAGCTTTACCAGAGATTCTGGTATGAAAACGGCTCCAGAGAGGACTCTGCAGTCTGGTATTATCCTGAAGGTCAGGTTTTCAGGACCACACCATACGTGCACGATACCATTAATGGTATACAGAAGCAGTATTACCGTACAGGAAGCCTTAAAGCCAAAATATGCTACAGAAAGGGATTGCGTACGCCTGTAATCGAGGAATTCACTTCCGATGGCAGACGTGTAACCGGTTATCCTGAGATCGTTTATAAAATTGACGATTCCTATCAAAGTTCCGGCAGGGTAAAAATAAACCTTGAGCTCAGCAGGAAAGAATTCGCAAACGTTAAATTTTACCGCGGTGAGTTTGCCTCCGAAGTCTTCGACACCACAAAATGCATAAAACTGACAACCCGGAACGGCAAAGCCTTGATCGACCTGAAGAAAACGGCAGGGCAACAGAGTGACTATGTCGGCGTAATTGCGGTAATCCTTACCAACTTTGGAAATAATTACCTGGCCTTCATAAAAATAGATCTGCCATACAGGGATCTTAAATAACCTGGTGCATATGGTAATCAGTTCAGCTTCATTTGTCAGGAGCAGCACAACACCCGGTCAGTGCCCGCCCCCGGTGAAACCTGAATTCGGGTTCATCGGAAGATCAAATGTCGGGAAATCGTCACTCATTAACCTTCTTACAGGAATTAATAAACTGGCCAAAATATCAGGCACACCCGGAAAGACCAGGACAATCAATCATTTTCTGATCAATGATCAGTGGTACCTTGTAGATCTTCCCGGTTACGGGTACGCCAAAGTCGCGAAAAAAATGAGGGACAAATGGATACAGGCGGTGGAGGAATATATTCTCGGAAGGGAAAACCTTGCCTGCCTGTTTGTGCTGATCGATTCGAGGCATGAGCCCCTGAAATCGGATCTGTCGTTCATGGAATCGCTTGGGCTGAACGGGATCCCGTTTGCAAGGGTATTCACAAAAGCTGACAAGCTTTCCGCAGAAGGGGTCAGGAAAACAATCCATCAATATGACAATGAAATGCTGAAATCGTGGGAATCGGTCCCTCCGACCTTTATCGCTTCAGCGGTAAAGAAGACAGGACGCGATGAAATTCTGGACTTTATCGAAAAAACTATCAACAATTTATAAAATCCCGTCTGATATCTTTTGTATTTTATATTTTTGTACCCTGTAGAATTTAAAGGTATAAAAGCTAAATAATTATCTGATGTACGGAAACGCGCCCATGAAGATTTTTTCCTGCAGGGCATCCAGGTATCTGGCTGACAGGATTGCCCGGGAACTGGGTGTGGAGCTCGGGAAAAGTTCGGTAACTGAATTCCATGACGGTGAATTTCAACCATGCTTCGACGAATCGGTAAGAGGCGATATGGTATTTATTATCCAGTCGACCAATCCGCCCGCCGAAAATCTCCTTGAGCTTCTGCTTATGATCGATGCTGCCAAAAGAGCTTCGGCATATAAGGTGATAGCAGTCATTCCGTACTATGGTTTTGCCCGCCAGGACAGGAAGGACAGGCCGAGGGTCTCAATCGGATCAAAACTTTCAGCCGACCTTCTGAGCACTGCCGGGGTAGACAGGGTCATTACCATGGATCTTCATGCCGATCAGATACAGGGATTCTTCAATGTACCTGTCGATCATCTCTTCGGTTCCGCTATTTTCACCCCATATATCCAAAACCTTAAACTTGAAAAGCTCACTGTATCGGCTCCCGATATGGGAGGATCAAAAAGAGCCAATGCCTATTCGAGGCACCTCCAGTGTGAAATGGTCCTCTGCTACAAGCTCAGGAAAAAGCCTAATGTGGTTGAGGAGATGTCAATAATCGGTGAAGTTGACGGAAGGGATGTAATAATAGTCGATGATATGGTCGACACTGCAGGGACACTCGTACTTGCATCCCAGAAGATGATGGAGAAAGGGGCAAGAAGCATCCGCGCATTCGCCACTCACCCAATCCTCTCAGGCAATGCCGTTGAAAGAATAAATGACTCCCCGATCACCGAACTGGTAGTTACCGATTCGGTACCGATAACAATAAAATCAGAAAAGATAAAAGTGCTGTCGATCGCTGAAATATTTGCAAAAACAATTCAGGCTGTCAATCTTAACCAGTCTATCAGCACAAGTTTTGTATTCTGAATCATTTCTAATATATTTGCACTCCGAAATTTTAAGTGTCAAACGTGTAATGGGGGGTTAATGAATCGTTAACTCTTAGTAGCACAAAAATCTTTATCAGATGAAAACAATCGATATCAAAGGATCTGTCAGGACTGAGCTGGGCAAGAAAAGTTCAAAACAGGCCCGGAAAGAAGGGATGGTTCCATGCGTTATCTATGGGAAAGAACAGAATATTCATTTCCTTGCGCACGAAAACAGCTTTAAGAATCTTATCTATACTCCTGATGCCCATATTGTGAACCTTGCCCTTGACGGAGAGAATTACAGGCTGGTTCTGCAGGATGTTCAGTTTCACCCGGTCACTGATAAATTAATACATGTCGATTTCATCGCGATCTCTGATGATAAACCGGTAGTTATCAGCCTTCCGATAAAGGTCTCAGGCGATTCGGTCGGCGTTAAAGCCGGAGGTAAACTGAGGATCAAAAAAAGACATCTGAAAGTCAGAGGCTTTGCCAATGACATTCCTGAATTTCTGCCAATCGATGTTACAGAACTCAAAATTCATCACTCAATCAAGGTCGGGGATCTTTCATTTGAAAAGATAGAGCTTATCGATCCGAAGATTACAACTATTCTTTCGGTTGCAACATCAAGGGTTGTTCAGAAGGAGGGTGAGGCTGAGGAAGGCGCTGAAAAAGCTGCTGCCGAAGGCGCCGAGGGAGCTTCTGCGACTGCTGCACCTGCTGCCGAGGAAAAAAGCAAGTAAACGTTTTCTTTTTAACGTTCAGGCACAATGAAGTATCTTATAGTTGGCCTGGGTAATATTGGCGACGAGTATCAGGACACCCGTCACAATATTGGCTTCATGGTGCTGGATGAAGTAGCCCGCTCTTTTGACGCCTCATTCACCGACCGTCGCTACGGCTGGGTTTGTGAGATCAGGTACAGGGGTAAAACCATGATCCTCCTTAAGCCTTCGACATTCGTTAACCTCAGCGGAAATGCAGTCAGGTACTGGCTCAGGAAGGAAAAGATCCCGGTTGAGGGCATGCTTGTGATAGTCGACGATATCGCGCTTCCGCTCGGAAGCATCAGAATGCGCCCAAAAGGAAACGATGGCGGGCATAACGGGCTGGCTCATATTAACACAATCCTTGCAACCACCGGATACCCGAGGATAAGAGTCGGAATAGGCGACAGCTTTCCGAAGGGGGCGCAGGTAGACTACGTTCTCAGCAAATGGAGCGAAGAGGAAAAGAAATTCCTCGAAGTGAGGATAAAACTTGTTTCTGAAATGATCAGATCATTTGTCACCAGGGGAGTTGAGCTCACCATGACCACCTACAATAAGGCAGGCAGGATCGCTTCTGACGAAGCAGGGAGAGAAGCAGACAAGAGTACCCTTTAACTTTGGTAATCAAAACAATGGCTGAAGGCAAACCGGTCAGGATAGACAAGTTCCTTTGGTCCGTCAGGATCTATAAGACAAGGAGCATTGCTGCCGATGAATGCAGGAAAGGCAGAATACTTATCAATGATGTTCCGGTCAAACCTTCAAGGCTTGCAGTTGAAAATGAGACGATTGTCGTCAAAAAACCGCCTGTGGTTTTTACCTACAGGATTATTGAACCAATTGAAAACAGAGTATCCGCAAAACTTGTTCCCGGTTTTTTAGAGGACCTTACTCCCGAAGAGGAGAAGATGAAACTCGACCTCAGGAAGGCCGGTGTCAGCAGTTTTCGCGAAAAAGGGACCGGCCGCCCGACAAAAAAGGAAAGGAGAAATCTCGAAAGGTTCACCCAGGATTTTGACTGAATATCAGGTGGTAAAAAGACTTATTTATTCTGTTGACAAACAATAAAACCGGCATTGCGCCTGTATCAACTGGTCATTTTATTTAACTTGCTGCTTACTTTACACCTGCATTGTATAAACAGACCGTCACTTAGAATTCAATTCACCGCACCGGATGGGCAGAGAGAATATTGAGAAGTACTCGGCAGGGTATGCCATGTTGAAGCAGACCGCCGGGTTCTGGCATAATAAAATCTATTACAGAAAAGTGATTGTCCTGGGCCGGGAGAACGTCAACCCTGACGATCCGCTGATTTTTGCCGCCAATCACCAGAATGCTCTTATGGATGCCCTGGCTGTCCTTTTTACTCACAGGGGTCAGCCGGTATTTCTTGCAAGAGCTGATATCTTCAAAAAGAAGACTCTTGCATCGATACTTTATTTTCTGAAAATACTGCCTGTTTACCGCCTGAGGGACGGCTTCAGCACCTTGAAGGGAAACGATGCAATCTTTCTTAAGACAATAGATGTCCTGAAAAATAAGAACGGTCTCGTTATCCTTCCCGAGGGTGACCATGTCGGTTTCAGGAGGCTGAGGCAGCTCAAAAAGGGTATATGCCGCGTTGCATTTCAGGCCGATGAGGCAACCGGCTTTAACCTGCATATAAAGATCATGCCTGTCGGCATCGAATTTTCGAATTATTCCAGGTTCAGGCAGGTTCTGACAGTCATTTACGGCGAACCCTTCGAGGTGTCAGAATACCATGCCCTTTACATCGAAAGCCCCGAAAAGGCCCTGAACCAGCTGCGCGACCGGATCTCAACCGAGATAAAGAGGTTGATTGTGCATATTGAATCGGAGGAAGACTATCAGGCAATTGATGAATTGCGCAGCATAATCAACGAACAATACAGCGACGATATCAAATTCCCAAAGCTGCTCCGTGACCGTGCCCTGATCGACAAGCTTAACAAGCTGAAAGCAATTGATCCGGACCTGTTCAGAAGGATATGCAGCCTTAGCCTGCTTGTAAAGGAAAGGTCGAGACAGATAAATGTAAGCTACAGGCTGCTCCGCAAAAAAAAGCATCCTGTCGGCTGGCTTATTGCAGGCGTGGCCGGTCTGATAGCTACATTCCCGCTATGGCTTTTCGGGAATATCTTCACCCTTACATTCCTGAGCCTGCCAAAACTCCAGATCCGCAAAACAAAGGACCTGCAGTTCCACAGTTCCCTGCGTTACGCGATTTCGCTTGCCCTTGCCTTCATATTCTTTCCGGCCTATCTGATAATCTGCCTTATCGTCTTTTCACCTGCATGGCTTGCCCTTCTGGTATTTCTCATTATCCCGTTTGCCGGTATTTTTGCATGGAATTACAATTTATTGTTCAGAAGGATAAAAGGCGGCTTCAGGGTCCGCAAATATATCCACAGGAATGAAAAATCATACGCGCTTCTGAAAAAAAACTTTGATGACCTGACAGGTATTATCTCAGCACTTTAAGATGCGGAATTACAAACATTTTAACGGTAAGGTAGCCTGGATAACAGGAGCATCATCAGGCATTGGCGAAGCCCTTGTCCATGAACTGCTCGCAGCAGGTGCAATAACAATTATCTCCTCAAATGACCCGGCAGGTCTTGAAAAGGTCAGAACCGAAGCAGGGGCACCGGGTGAAAAAGTTATAATAGTCCCGTTTGATCTGGCCGAAACAGACGGTATTGAAGCAATTGTGGGACAGCAGATCAGGTCGCTGGGCAGAATAGACTATCTGGTCAATCTGGGCGGAGTGAGCCAGCGGTCAAGGGTTGATGAAACGCCATTGTGGCTCGACAGGAAGATCTTTGAAATTAATTATTTCGGGACAATTGCCCTTACCAAGGCAGTACTGCCTTTTATGATAAGCAGGAGATCGGGACATATCCTTGCAACCAGCAGCATTTCGGGAAGGTTCGGATTTCCGCTGCGATCGGCTTACTCAGCTTCAAAACAGGCCCTGCACGGATTTTTTGAGACCCTGTACCTTGAAAACAAGGCAAATAATATCAGGACATCGGTGATCATCCCGGGCAGGGTCAGGACCCAGATATCGGTACATGCCCTTGATGCAAACGGCAAAGAGCACGGAGTGATGGATCAGGGCCAGGAAAGGGGGCTTTCTCCTCAAAAGGCGGCACGCATAGTCATAAATGGAATAATAAGGAATAAAAGAGAGATACTTGTAGGTAGAAGTGAGCTATCACTTTTGTATATTAGACGGATTTTTCCCTGGCTCTTTTTCAGGATTGCAGACAAGATAAAACCAGCCTGAGGAAATTAATGAATTGAAGGAAATGAAGGATTTTTTTATTGGCGGAATTCAGCAGATTGGGATTGGTGTAAATAACCTCGATGAGGCCTGGAACCAGTATATTGATCTGTTCGGGATGGATTGCCGGATATTCGAGGAGGACTCAGTGGCAAGGATCATGCTTCCCTATACAGGGGGAGAACCCCAGAAAAGGCATGCGGTCCTGGCGCTTAACCTTCAAAGCGGAGGAGGCTTTGAGATCTGGCAGTACACCGGAAGAAAACCTGAGCCGTTCCCTGGTAAAATAAGTCTTGGCGACCTTGGTATCCTCGCCTGCAAAATAAAGGTAAAGGACATAGGTACTGCTTTCGAATTCTATAAATCACGGGGGAATATCATCACCACCAATCCTCTGACAGACCCTGCCGGCAGCCTTACATTTTTCGTGAAAGATCCCTCCGGGAACCTGTTCCAGATGGTGGCCGGAAATAACTGGTTCCTTGACGAGAAAAAAGTATCAGGGGGTTCATATGGCGCAACGATAGGTGTTTCGGATATTGATAAGGCCAGGGTCGTTTATTCTGATATCCTCGGGTACGACACGGTGGTGTATGATGAAACATCCGTCTTTTCAGATCTGGCGATCTACCCCGGTGAAGAAAAGATAAGGAGGGTTTTGCTTAAGAATTCGACTCCGTTCACGGGTCCCTTTGCACGTCTCTTCGGGCAGAGTGTGATCGAACTTATATGCCGCGAGGGAGCTCCCGGGAAAAAGATTTACGCGAACCGGTTTTGGGGCGATCCCGGATTCATCCATATGTGTTTTGATGTCCGCGGAATAGATTCACTTAAGGAATATTGCGTGAATGCCGGATATCCGTTCAAAGTCGACAGCAGGGCAGGCGAAGAAGGAAACAGCTTTGACATGGGGGAAGCTGCAGGGCATTTTGCTTACATAGAAGACCACGACGGCACCCTGATCGAGTTCGTCGAGACACACAAATTGCCCCTGATAAAGAAATTCGGCTGGTATTTTGACCTGAAGAAGCGCGATTCATACAGGCCGCTGCCCGACTGGATAGTGAAAATGCTCAGATTCTCAAAGGTCAGGAAACGTTAGTACCGGCTTCCCTTTTCTGTTCAACCTCCTTAAGTACCCTCATTACATTTCCTCCCCATATTTTCGTGATGTCGGTCGTGGAATAACCCCTGCGAAGAAGCTCAATAGTTATATTCTTCATGTCAGCAACACTTTTACATCCTTCCACACCGCCACCTCCGTCAAAATCAGTGCCGATACCCACATAGTCTATCCCGATCACCTGCACAACATGATCAATATGGTCCACAACATCGCTTACAGTTGCAAGCTTCCTGTACCGGTTCCTTAACTCCCTGTAATCAGCCCTCATTGCTTTCCTCTGGCTGTCGGTAAGAAGCTTTACATCGCCGTACCTTTCCTGCAACTCTTTCTGCTTTGAAGCAAGTTCCGGATTCGGACAAGGTGTTTTTATATATTCGCTGAGAATGCATATCTGGATCACTCCTCCGTTTTTCTTCAGCTCAAGCAGCATTTCGTCGGTCAGATTACGGGGACTCTGGCACAAAGCCCTGCAGGAAGAATGTGACGCAATGACCGGAGCAGAAGATAATTTCAGGACATCGTAAAATGATTTGTCCGAAATATGAGAAACATCGATCATCATCCCAAGCCTGTTCATCTCCTTCACTACTGTCTTTCCGAAGTCAGACAACCCATTATTCAGCGGACCTCCCGAATCTGTCGACGAATCGCAGATATCATTGTTCTTTGTGTGTGCCAGGGTAATGTAGCGTGCTCCGAAGTCGTAAAACTCCTTAATAACCGAAATATCCTTTCCAAGAGGGTAACCGTTTTCAATACCTATGAATGCAGCAATCTTGCCTTCCTTTTTTATTCTTGTGGCATCTTCGGGAGTGGTGGCAATTTCGGCCATCGCCGAATTCTTCCTGATATTACTGTGGATCGCCTCAAGTGCACCTATCGCTTCCTTATGCACACTTGCATATGCCGAATCGGTAAGAGGGCCCTGTTGTGTGAAAACAGCAAAGAATTCTGAAGTGAGTCCGCCTTCCTTCATCCTCGGAAAATCGACACATCCCTCTTCGTGACGTACCCCGAGGTCGAATCCCGAACTCACCATTTCCATCGGGGTGTCACAATGGGTGTCGACCGTCAGAATGCGTTCATGTATCCTGTCAGCACGCCTGATCAGTTTTTCGTTGCCCGGCGTACAGGCGGAAATAACTAAAAGTAAAAATGGCATCAACAACAAGTTTTTCATTGCAGTTCAGAGTTTTTCATGGATGCAAGATATATAAAATGGAATTCCATGTTTTATTTAATTTCTTAATTAACAATATTTAACAGTGAATATCAGGTTCGGGCCCTAAACCTCAGTGATAGCGATATTTAAAAATTTACAGCATGAACTGCTATCAGTTTGAAAACTGTGGCTTACTTTGTGCCCTGTAACAATACATATATAAAGTACGTCTCAACCTTATCTTCCAATACTGGTTAAAATGGTCAACAGAAATTTTATCTTTACCGGGCTGTTGCTGATATCAGCAATCACAGCCACCGGTCAGTCAGTCTCAGAGAAACGTACCTTCACCAGATCCATGCCGGCGTCAAAAGGAACAAAGCTGGAGGTCAGAAATAAATATGGCGATGTCCACGTTACTTCATGGAACCGCGATTCTGTTTATATAATGGCTGAAGTTGAGGCATTTGCACCCAGCCGTTCGAAGCTTAATAAAATGTTTGACGGGATCAGGATCGATATTGAAGAAGCCGGTCCCATATTAACAGCCGAAACTGAATTTGACCAGAACATCGCAATGTTGCTTGAAAGTTTCAAAGATCTGACTGAAAAGATCATAGACTACAATTCGAAGGTAAAGATCAGTTACTTCATAAACGCACCTGTTAATATTGATATAAAAATCGATAACCAGTTCGGCGACGTACTGATGGAAAACAATACGGGTGAAATGTCGGTCAAACTGTCAAACGGCTCCTTTAAGGCAAACAGGCTTAACAGTCTGCAGGATCTCACAATGACTTTCGGTAAAGCGGAGATTACGGCAGTATCTGATGCAAAAATGAATGTTACCTTTTCAGAAGTCATAATTGATGAGGTAAGTAACCTGACCATCAACTCAACATCGACGAAGTTCAATCTTAAGAAAGCCGGCAGGTTAAATGTTGAATCCAGGAGGGACAAATTCTTCCTGGGAACTGTTGAAGAGCTCACCGGAACTTCATATTTTACCGACTACAAGGCCGAGCAGTTGGAAAAAGGAGCCGACATAACTGTTAAATACGGAAGTCTTGACATTTTCAGCGTTCCGGCAAGATTTGAAAAGATCGACATCCGGTCGACATTTACTGATATCACTATTGAATTCGAACCCTCCGCATCCTATGCTTTCGAGATAAGAAATACCAATTCATTCGTCGCTATACCTGAACGGAATTCGCGATCCGGTAAGGAAGAGATCAATGGCGACAGGAAAGAGTATTTGCTCACCGGCACCGTCGGGAATAATCAGGGAACAAGGATGGTAAGGATAGAAGCAACCAGGGGGAATATTTACCTGAAGTAATTCTTAATGTCCCACCTGCAGGCACGCGAATTACAGCGCGATTGTGATATCCTTTATTTGCCGTACTTTTCAGCGAACAGCCTGGCACCTTCGTCAAGCCAGTTTTTATACTGTTCAATATTCAGGTTTGTCGGCATTGGTTTATTCAGCGGATTACCTTCGTAATCGGTTATCACATAAAGAGGCAGGGCATTCGTTTTAAATTTTGTGATCTCAATGTCTTCGTTGATCTTACCGATTGTCTTTTTCACCTTCCCATCAATTTTGGAGGTGACCCATTCGCTTTGGGGAACAGTAGTTCTGTCATCCACATAAAGCGATACGATAACAAAGTTGTCCCTTAGCCTTCTGAGCACTCCGGGATCGGACCACACCTTCGCTTCCATTACCTTACAGTTTGAACACGCATGTCCTTTGAAGTCAAGCAGCACAGGCTTACCCTGCTCTTTTGCACATTCAAGTCCCTGTCTGTAATCGTAATATCCGGTCAGTCCGAGAGGCATTTCGAAGATATCGGAGTACAGCGGGGTTGAGCATGAAATGCTTTTCTCAGGCGAAGTAGACAGGGCACTATTTGCAGGGGTAGTCTCGGGAGTGATCGCGCGCATCGAGTAGAACCGTGAAGTTTCGGGAGGCGGCAACAGTGCCGAAAGATCTTTCAGGGGAGCTCCAAACAGTCCCGGTATCAGGTAAACGACGAAGGAGAATACGGCAATTATCATAAAAAGCCTGAAAACGCCTATATGGGGTACCTCGCTGTCGTGGGGGAACTTTATCTTACCCATCAGGTAAAGCCCAAGGAGTGTAAAAATCACAATCCAGATTGAAAGATATACGTCCCTTCCAAGGATCTTTAATGAATAAACACTGTCGATATTAGACAGGAACTTGAGGCTGAATGCCAGCATCAGGAATCCCAGGACCACTTTGACCGAATTGAGCCAGCTGCCCGATCTGGGAAGTCGTGCCATTACTGAAGGGAAGAGTGCAAATATTG
>JBAVOD010000040.1:0-2519 GCA_049691735.1 Bacteroidales bacterium | reverse complement strand
ATGGTAAATATACCTGTTGATCTCAACACTGTCTATTTTCCCTGTCAGGTTGCCTGAGATCTTTTTGAGCGAAGAAGCATAGCCGTTGACGTTGGCTTCCATGCTAAGATTACCCAGAAGATCTTTTTTCCCGGTAAGTTCGCCGAGTCTTATATTTCTGCAGCTCATAAGGCCATTTACCCTGGTCCCTTTTCCTTCGGGTTTGAGCGATAAGTCAGTATGCAATTCCCCCATGTCAGTCCCGATAGTCCCGTAAGTGACGAAATCGTTTGTAAAGCCTGTAAAGCTTCCGTTGAAGCTAATGGATCCCAGAGTAAACAGAATCGGAGGTATTTTAATCTTTTCTGCCTTAAGATTTTCAAAGTCCCTTGCATTCGTCCTGAGGCTTGTTACCCCGATATGTATGTACGAATCTTCGACGCGGGGCAAACCCGAGATATCAAAATTACATTCGAGCCCGGTGTCTTTCCCATAGGAGAGCCTGATCTCCCTGCCTTTCAGCTCAGCGACCGTTCCCGATATCCTGCCTGAAAGTTCAGCTGATTCTTCGTAACCCCTTATCGCCGGGATAAAATATTTAAGATCAGCCGTGCTTATAAGAGATTTCTGAAGCATTATATCAAGCCTGACATCGTGCACAAAATTTTTAAATCCAGCCGAATCGGGCTTCAATTCAATCCGTTCAGCATTTATAATGGAGCTGTCGCAATGCAGGAAGAGATTTGTAAACGAAATATTATTTTTTGCAAACGAGAACCTGCTGTCCATGCTTCTTAAAATGAACCCGCCGGATTCGGCGAATTCAAGATCGCTAACCCTGAACAAAGTGGAATCATTCTCAATCCTCAGATTATTAATATCCCCATTGATCAGCGAGAGCCTGATATTACCGAAATCGATCGCCAGATTGCTCTTTTTCCTGTTTTTATTGAGAAGGAGAAACCTGCCATCCCTAATACCTATCTGACTGATTGAAATGCTGCTTTTGCTCTTACCTTTCTCTCCCCCGCCTCCGGATTGGCCGAACAAATTCATGTACCATTTGAGATTGGACAATCCCGATGTATCGGTAATCATGGCAAAGTAAGGCTGGGTAAGCTCAACCTGTCCGAGCCTTATGATCTTTTTTCTGAGGTCAAGCCGCCTGATCCCGGCAACGATTTTCTTTGAATAAAGAAGGGTGTCATTATAGGGATCTTTTATCAGGACATCGTTGAGCGACAATTTATTGAAGAACGAGTAATCTACTTTTCCAATAGAGATAGTCGATTTGATCCTGTCCGATAAATTGCCGGTGATCCTCCTGACAATAAAAGTCTGAACTTCAGGAATCCGGATAACCAGATAAAAGCACGAAGGGATCAGTATGGCTATACCGATCAAAATTGCAAGGTACTTCAACGATCTTTTAATGCCTCTGAACATTCACCCTACCTAAACTTCAAACATTCAACCCCCCGGTAAAATCAGCTTACCGGAATGTAAAGATAATAAACACTCCATTAAAACTTTCCTTCCGACTACAGATAGCTCAAAGATTATACCGAAAAAGCATGAATTGTTCAACACAGATCTGACAGGTTATCAGAGTTTATCAACCGCAGTGCGATTCAGTCCCGGTTTTTTTGCGCTTCAGCAAATGCTTCGGCTGTTGAGTAACGGAAATTATATCGGTATCTTGATGTTAGTTTTGAAGGATCAATCACAACGGGATAGTAACTGTTAATCAAACCGGCAGGTTGAAGGTTTACGATTTTGAGATGCCAGAGGATCCATAACGAACCATAGATCAGACCCTTCGGAAGCCTGTAATATTTTTTGTCAGGCACAAGGTCATAAACAAAAGAATACGTGTCGGGAGCAAGATTGTAAATACCACCGATCGTATCATCCCTGATTATATTTTCCATCAGCAATGCAAAATCATCTTCATGAAGAAACTGCAACCTGTTATGCCTTGTGAATTCAGGCAGAAATGGAAATCTTGCAAGTATTTTCTGAACTTCCCTCTCCTCGGGAAAGGTCTGGCCGGTTACTGTGCAGATCCTCAGGATCACCACCCGAAGGTCATTTCGTAATTTTTCGGAAAGGAAAATTTTTTCAATTTTCTTCTTGTTGATGCCGTATCTGTATTTTCCCGGACTCAGGGGATGATCCTCGTTTAACCATTCCGGATTATCCTTCCTGCCGCCATAGGCTGCTGCCGAACTTGAATAGATAATTTGTTTTACCGACGGGATGTCATTGCACGCTTCAAGAACATTTCTTGACCCCTGCACATCGATCAGGTGCTCCTTTCTTTTGTTCCGGACCTTGTTGAAAGTACATGCAAAATGGACCACGTGGGTTGGCTCTTCTGTAATGAAGATCTTCCTAAGCTCCTCCTTATCAGTTATTGAGCAGTTGTAAAAATTGAATTCCCTGTGCGTCGGGTTGCCGGGACAATTCCTGATATCAATACCTGAAAAAGGAATATTATTTGATACAAAAGATCTGGCCAGGATGGTCCCTAAATATCC
>JBAVOD010000039.1:0-15995 GCA_049691735.1 Bacteroidales bacterium | reverse complement strand
TGATTTCTTACATAATTTATCAGGGAATCCCTGGCAGATATCTGATAAGTGAATCCGCTGTATCCGACCTGCCAGCCAGGAAAACCTGGAAATAAAGATTTTTCTCTTAAAATAAGCTTATGACTGGCTTCCTTGATATCTTTTCCAATATCCTTCTTCAACCACTCTGTGGTTGATAGGCAAAATATGCATCCTGCCACGGATGTGACCGTGGATATTGGACTTCAAAGCCGCTGGCTTTGAATTGAAGATCAATATAAATAAATGAAACAGTGTTAGACCATCAAAATTTAAATTCGGCTTTTATGAAGAAAAGTTGTGTATAAAGCTTAGTTCAGGGGGCAGGGGTAAAGGCGGTGGGTAAAGCTACCCCACCGGACCTAAAGTTATCAACAACAATCAAAAAAAGTGGAGCAAAGTGGAGTAAAGTGGATATTTTTTCTTACTTTGGCGCTTTAATGTCAGATCCAGAGTATGGCCACATTTATAGGCGATTATCCGTGCAAGGTGGATGTCAAGGGAAGAATAATCCTTCCGATGGCATTCAAGAAGCAAATGCCTTCCGCCGCTCAGGATCACTTTGTTGTCAGGAAAGACATTTTCGAAAATTGCCTGGTCCTCTATGCAATTGACGACTGGAACACTCAGCTTGAGAAGATCAGGAAGCGGATCAATCCCTATAACAGGGAGCATAACAGGTTCCTTAGGAACTTTTTTAAGGGGACTGCCGAGCTCTCTCTTGACAACAACAACCGGATGCTTATCCCGAAGCGACTCTTTGAACTGATCGATGCGGAACGGGATGTGGTTCTGGCCGGCCAGGATGGAAGGATTGAAATATGGTCGGCATCGGTTTATGATAAGATTGAAATGCCGGCTGAAGATTTTGCCGATCTGGCTGAAAAACTGATGGGAGGAACCGTAACTGAGCCTTTTGAATAATGTTCTACCATGTGCCTGCATTGCTGGATGAAAGTATTAAAGGCCTGAATATCCGGCCCGACGGGATTTATGTCGACGCCACATTCGGAGGCGGCGGGCATTCACGTGAGATACTCAAGCGGCTTAAATCAGGCAGGCTGATAGCCTTCGATCAGGATGAGGACGCCCAAAATAACGTCCCCGACGACAAAAGACTCATCTTCCTTAACCAGAATTTCAGGTTCCTTAAGAACAACCTTAAGTTCAACGGTGTGAATGCAATTGACGGGCTTATTGCTGATCTCGGAGTATCGTTCCACCAGTTTGACGAGCCTGAACGAGGATTCACCTTCCGCCAGGACGTTCCGCTTGATATGCGGATGAACAAAAAAGGTTCTGTCACGGCGGCTCATCTTCTGAAAACACTTGACGAACAGGCCATTGCAAAATTACTTTACGATTTCGGAGAGCTCGTTAATTCAAGACGCATAGCAAGGGAGATAGTTGCCGCCCGTTCTGTGAAGCCTCTCACCAGCGTGAATGACATTATTTCAGCAATCAGCAGGCTGGCTCCGCCGAGGCAGGAGCACAAATTCTACGCAAGGGTGTTCCAGGCTTTAAGGATCGCAGTAAATCATGAGATCGATTATCTGGAAGAAATGCTTGAGCAGTCGCTTGAGGTTCTGAAGAAGGACGGAAGACTGGTTGTGATAACGTACCATTCGCTTGAGGATCGCGTAGTAAAGAACTTTATGAGGACAGGCAATTTTGAAGGGGAAGAGAAGAAAGACTTTTACGGCAGCCTGATCACTCCATTCAGGATACTGAACAAGAAGCCAATGGTCCCTGGCGAAGACGAGATTGGTGAAAATAAAAGAGCAAGAAGCGCAAAGCTGCGAATAGCTGAGAAAATTTAGGAGATGGCTGAGAAAACTGAAGAGAAAGGGAAAAAACCTAAAACCGGATTCGTAAAGGAGCTGCTGAGCGGTAGCATTGTTTCGGACAAGATAGTGCTGAAGAACCTGTGGTATATCATTATGCTTACAATAATGGGTGCAGTGTACATAGGGAACAGGTTTCATGCTGAGAAAATTACCCGCGAAACAGCAAGGCTCTCAAGGGAGGTCAGGGACCTTAAGGCTGAATCCCTGTCTACTTCGGCAAAGCTTATGTCGCTCAGCAGGCAATCGGAAGTATACAGGCTGGTAAAGGATAGGGCCCTTGGCCTGGAGGAACAGAAAACCCCTCCTTACAAGATTGTCATAGACAAATAAACGCGGAATGGCAGTAAGGGATGAGATAGTGTGGAGAAGTGCAGTGGTCTACTTTGCAATGATATTCATTGCAGTCGCACTTTTTGTCAGGATCCTCATTCTCCAGTATATACAAAGGGGCAAATGGTCGGCAATGAGTGAAAAATATGTTTACAAAACTGCTGAGGTTCCCGCCAACAGGGGTGATATACTTGCATACGATGGCCGCCTGCTTGCCAGCTCAGTGCCTTATTATTCAGTCTACATGGATACCCGAAGCACCGGGATGACTGCCGGAACATGGTCGGCCGGATTGAACGGCCTTTGCGAAGGGATTTCACATTTGCTTGGTGTAAGATCGGCCACAGGCTGGAAGGCAGTGATCACTGATGCACGAAAAAGAGGCGACCGGTATTTTCTTGTTCAGAAGAAAGTTGATTTTGCCACTCTGAAAAAAATGAGGGAACTCCCGATATTCAGGGAAGGCCAGTATAAAGGCGGTCTGATAGCACAACCGGAAAACAGGCGCATTCTGCCCAACAGTGAACTTGCAGCAAGGACAATCGGCTATCTCAGCCAGGGCAGTGAGGGAACCCGCGTTGGCCTTGAAGGCTCATTTGATAAGGATCTTGCGGGGAAGGATGGCGTCGTTGTGAAACAACGCCTGACCGGGGGCGACTGGATCCCTGTGAACGACAATGAATCGGTCCGATCGGAGGATGGCAACGATATAATGACAACCCTCGATGTGGATCTCCAGGATGTTGCATCAAGCGCTCTTGAAAGTCAGCTGCTGAAACATAATGCCCATCACGGTTGCGTCGTGGTAATGGAAGTCGAAACAGGAGATGTCCGGGCTATCGCAAATCTTGAGCAGACCGGCAATGGTGACTACCGCGAGACGTACAATTATGCTATCGGTGAAAGCACCGAACCGGGATCCACTTTCAAGCTCCCGTCGCTTATGGCAGCCATTGAGGATGGAGTAATAGATACCGGTGACATCGTAGACACAGGTAGCGGAAAGGTAAAATTCTACAACAAGATCATTCGCGACACAAAAGAAGACGGTTACGGTAAACTCACTGTAAAACAGGTCTTTGAGAAATCGTCGAACGTAGGCACTTCAATCCTGATCAATGAACACTACAAGGATCATCCGAAAGATTTTGTCAACAGGCTCTATGCAATGAAGCTTAATCGTAAGCTCGACCTTCAGATCAGTGGGGAAGGCGAACCGCTTATAAGATATCCGGGGGATAAATTCTGGTCGGGACTCTCACTTCCGATGATGTCACACGGCTACGAGGTTCAGCTTACGCCTCTTCAGATACTCACATTTTACAATGCAGTTGCCAACGACGGAAGGATGATGAAGCCCAGGTTCGTTACAGCAGTGCTGCGGAACGGCAACGTGATTAAGAATTATGGGACTGAGGTGATTATCAACTCTATTGCATCAAGATCGACCATCCGGAAGGCAAAAGCAATGATGGAGGGCGTAGTAGAACACGGAACAGCAACGAACCTGAAAAATGCCAATTACAGGATCGCCGGGAAGACAGGAACTGCACAGATCGCAAAGGATAAATACGGATACCGTCAGGGACCAAGGGTAATGTACCAGGCATCTTTTGTCGGATACTTTCCGGCCGAAAACCCCGTCTATTCGTGCATTGTGGTGGTAAATGCACCGTCGAACGGAGTATACTACGGTAACCTTGTTGCCGGATCGGTATTCCGTGAAATAGCAGACAAGATCTATTCGACAACATTCTTCAGGAATTACAGGGCCGAAAACAGTGATGAAGTAAAGATTGCAGCACCGGATGCGGGGAACGGATACAGGTCTGATATCAATGAAGTTCTCAGCGATCTGAGGGTCAGGTATAAACGAACTTCAAAGGAAGAGTGGGTTGCTACCCGCGAGAGTGGCGATACTATAAGACTTGTTGGAGTGAATGTAAAAAAAGGCCTTGTTCCCGACGTCAGGGGTATGAGCCTCCGGGATGCGGTATACCTGATCGAGAATTCCGGATTCAGGGTAAGATACTCCGGCAGGGGTAAGGTCCTGCGGCAGTCTCCCCAGCACGGGGCCCGGCTTAATGAAGGTAGTACTGTTGTGCTTGATTTGAATATGTAAAATAATCTATGGCTGAGATTGAAAAAATATTAAACGGCATCGAGGTAATTTCAATAACAGGTGAAAAGAACCCGGTAATTAATAACATTCAGTTTGACTCCCGCAAAGTTGCACCGGGTACCCTTTTTGTGGCTGTACAGGGCACTAAGTCCGACGGACATTCCTTTATCGGAAACGCCGTCTCGGGCGGGGCCACTGCCATAATCTGCGAGGATATGCCAGCATCTCCCGATAAAAAAATTTCATGGATCACTACCAGCGATTCAGCAAAAGCACTGGGAATAATTTCATCCAATTTCTTTGGCAATCCCTCTTCATCCCTGAAACTGGTGGGAGTCACGGGTACCAACGGCAAAACAACAATTGCAACGCTGCTCTACAGGATGTTCACCAGGCTTGGATATAAATGCGGTCTTTTCTCAACCGTATGCAATTACATAGTTGATACGGAACTTCCTGCTACACATACGACACCCGACCCGGTTCAGCTTAATGGAAATCTTGCTGAAATGGTAACTGCAGGCTGCAATTACGCATTCATGGAAGTAAGTTCACATGCCATAGATCAGCAGCGTATTGCAGGATTGAAATTCTCCGGCGCAATATTCACCAATCTGACTCACGATCATCTCGATTACCATAAGACCTTCGGCAATTACCTTCAGGCTAAAAAGGCCTTTTTCGATAACCTTCAGCCTGAAGCATTTGCCCTTACAAATGCTGATGACAAAAACGGAAAGGTCATGGTCCAGAACTGTAAGGCACATAAATATACATTTTCAATCAGAGGCTTGGCTGACTTCAGATGTGGTATCATTGAACAGGACTTCGGCGGAATGGGCCTCAGGATACAGGGGGAGGAAGTCTGGACAAGGTTTACAGGCGATTTCAATGCCTCAAACCTGCTTGCAGTTTATGCCGCATCCGAACTTCTGGGAGCAGGGAAAAAGGAGATCCTTACTGTACTCAGCGAGCTCACACCTGTTCCCGGCCGGCTTGAGACTATCGAAGGACCCGACGGAATTATGGGTATAGTCGATTATGCCCATACCCCGGATGCTCTTTTGAACGTAATTGAAACGATCAACAGGGTAAGGGAAGGGAACCGCCAGCTGATAACAGTGGTAGGCGCAGGGGGTGACAGGGACCGGACCAAACGCCCCAAAATGGCGGCAATATGTGCCGGGGGCAGCTCTAAGGTGATCCTTACCTCGGATAACCCGCGGACCGAAGATCCGGAAAGGATCATCGATGAGATGGAAGCCGGTATATCGCCCGACCTTAAAGGTAAGGTGGTAAGGATTACGGCCAGAAGGGATGCCATCAAAACAGCAGTGATGCTTGCGGAAAAAGGCGATGTGATTTTGGTTGCCGGCAAGGGACACGAGACTTACCAGGAGGTAAACGGTGTCAGGCATCATTTTGATGACAGGGAAGAACTGAGGAGCGCATTCTTATTAAAATAAACAGCTCAAAAATGCTTTATTACCTGTTTAATTTTCTTGACAAGCTTAACATTCCGGGTGCCGGGGTCTTCAGATACATTTCCTTCAGATCGGCAATGGCGTTGATAACCTCTCTTGTTATCTCACTTCTCATCGGTAAAAGGATAATAGAATATCTTCAGCGGAAGCAGGTTGGGGAAGTGGTCCGCAACCTGGGGCTTGAGGGCCAGTACCGCAAGGAAGGCACTCCTTCGATGGGGGGGATCATAATCCTGGCATCGATAATAATTCCGACACTCCTTTTTGCACGGCTCGGTGATGTGTACGTCATCCTGATGCTCATCACGACGATCTGGCTCGGTACAATCGGATTCCTCGACGATTACATCAAGATCTTCAAAAAGAACAAGGAGGGCCTCGCAGCCAGGTTCAAGATTGCCGGACAGATCATACTCGGGCTTATTGTCGGGCTCACACTTTATTTTTCAAAAGATGTGATCATAATGGAAAAAGTGCCGGTATCGGAACTGTCGGAACGTGAGAAGATAGAGCTGCTCGATCCGACACGGCCGTTCATCGATGGCACGGAAGTCACTATGGAGCATAAATCAACAAAAACCACTATCCCTTTCGTAAAAAATAACGAATTCAATTATTCCTTGCTCGTCGCGTTCATTCCCCAGCCTTACAGGCAGTTCTGCACCTGGCTGGTTTTTATTGCCATTGTGATCTTTATTGTCACGGCTGTCTCTAATGGTGCAAATTTGACCGACGGACTTGACGGGCTTGCCACAGGTACCTCGGCTATAGTCGGAGTCGCTCTGGGAATACTCGCTTATGTTTCGAGTAATGTAATATATTCCAATTATTTGAATATCATGTACATACCACGTTCCGAAGAGCTTGTGATATTCGCAAGTGCTTTTATAGGAGCAACGATCGGGTTCCTGTGGTATAATTCATATCCGGCACAGGTTTTCATGGGCGATACCGGCAGCCTGGCTCTCGGAGGCATCATTGCAGTATTTGCTGTGGTAATAAGGAAAGAGCTTCTGATCCCCATTCTGTGTGGGATCTTTCTGGCCGAAAACCTTTCGGTTGTTATCCAGGTGTCACATTTTAAAAGGACAAAAAGAAAATACGGGGTGGGCCGGAGAATATTCCTGATGGCCCCGCTCCATCACCACTATCAGAAGAAAGGCTATCCGGAACCTAAAATTGTCATAAGGTTCTGGATTGTAGCTCTCTTGCTGGCAGTGATAAGCATTGTAACATTAAAGATCAGGTAGTTGTATGAAGAGAATAGTAATACTGGGAGCAGGAGAAAGCGGAGCAGGTTCAGCATTACTTGCACAGAAAAAAGGATTCGATGTCTTTGTCTCGGATAAGGGGGAGATTAAGCCCAGATACAGGGAATTGCTTGACGATCAGAAGATCGGCTGGGAGGAAGGCAGGCATACTGAAGAACTGATCCTTTCGGCAGATGAGGTGATCAAAAGCCCGGGCATTCCCGAAAAGGCACCTGTCATTAAAATGGTCAGGGAGAAGGGTATCCCGGTCATTTCCGAAATCGAATTCGCCGACAGGTACGCTACCGGCATCAGAATATGCGTGACCGGGAGTAATGGCAAAACCACTGTTACGAACCTTATTACCCATATCCTTAAGAAAGCCGGTAAGAATGTGGCCATGACAGGCAACGTTGGCAGCAGTTTTGCCATGGCGGTTGCTGAGGAGAAGCCATATGATTATTATGTGATCGAACTGAGCAGTTTCCAGCTCGACGGGATGTATTCGTTCAGGGCCGACATTGCGATCCTGATGAACATTACCCCCGATCACCTCGACAGGTACGATTATAACCTTCAGAACTACATAGATTCGAAATTCAGGGTCGTCCGCAACCAGACCAGATCCGACTTCTTCATCTACTGGGCCGATGATCCGATAATCAAAGCAGAGCTTGCAAAGGGTGAGTTCCCAATGATCCGCCTTCCCTTCTCGGCCGAATCTAAAGAAGGAATGGCAGCCTATATCGACGAAAATGAACTAATTATTGATTACCCGACAAAAACCAACCTCATGACGATTCACGATCTGGCATTAAAAGGCCGCCACAACATTTACAATTCAATGGCAGCGGCCATTGCAGGCAAAGTACTGACTATCCGAAAGGATTTGATCAGGGAAAGCCTGGCTGATTTTCAGGGAGTTGAACACCGGTTGGAGCCGGTAATCTCAGTTAGCGGGATTAATTTCATAAATGACTCCAAAGGCACAAACGTGAACTCAACGTGGTATGCACTCGAATGTATGGAGACCGACGTTGTATGGATTGCAGGAGGGGTGGATAAAGGGAATGACTATTCGGAGCTTTTCCAGGTGGTTAAGCAGAAGGTAAGGGCCATTGTATGCCTTGGAAAAGACAACAGGAAGATTGTTGAGGCATTCAGGGACAAGGTGCCGACAATCGTCGAAACTTCCACGATGGAAGAGGCGGTACGCTCGGCATATTACCTTGCTAAAAAGGGACAGACAGTTCTCCTGTCACCGGCATGTGCCAGCTTCGATCTTTTCACGAATTACGAAGACCGGGGCCGCAAGTTTAAGGAGGCAGTAAGGAATCTTTAATTACCTGATCATGCAGAAAGGCTGGCTTACAACGACATTTAAAGGCGACAGGGTCATATGGGCACTGGTAGTGGTCTTTATGATCTATTCGTTGCTTGCCGTTTACAGCTCTTCTGCCGGCGTTGCCTACCTCAGGCACGGAGGCAACACCACCTATTTTCTCAGAAGCCAGTTCTTCATGCTGATCCTGAGTCTCATAATAATCGTGGTCGTTCACTATCTCCCCTACAGGATCTATTCTTCCCTGGCGGGAGTGATCCTCCTTTTTTCGATTGGTTTGCTGATTCTCACATTCGCTATCGGATCAAGAGTTAACGAAGCTGTCAGAACTATTGAAATACCGGGGACAGGATTCAGGATCCAGACTTCGGACGTGGCAAAAGTTGCACTTGTGCTATACCTGGCAAGGGCTCTTTCAAGGTTTCAGGGTGAGCTTAACAACTTCATGCTCGTGACCAAATATTTTATGGCTCCGGTTGCCGTGATCTGCGCCCTGATAATGCCCGAAAACCTTTCGACCGCCCTCATGGTATTCGGGATCAGTATGGTGATCATGTTCATTGGCCGTGTGCCTTTGAAGTACCTTCTGGCCTATATTGGAATAGCAGTTATTGGCGTTGTTTTACTGGCGGTTGCACTTTCACTTTTCTCAAAACAAAACCGCGTGGAGGTATGGAAAAACAGGATTGAGAATTTTGTGTCCGGAAAAGCTGACGGCGATGCCGATTACCAGTCAAACCAGGCTAAGATCGCAATATCCACCGGAGGACTGTTCGGCAAGGCTCCCGGAAAGAGCACGCAGAGAAATATGCTTCCCCAGTCAAATTCAGATTTCATATTCGCGATAATAATCGAGGAATACGGATTGCTTTTCGGAGCGATTCCTCTTATTCTTGCATATATGATACTGATGTTCAGGGGAATAACAATTGTACGTAAGTGTGAGACCGCATTTCCTGCCTACCTGGTCATGGGACTGGTTGTCATGATCACGGTGCAGGCTATGCTAAATATGCTGGTGGCGGTCGGCCTTTTTCCTGTGACGGGCCAGACCCTGCCGATGGTAAGCTGGGGAAGGACTTCGGTCCTGGTTGTAAGCTTTTCCATCGGGGCAATACTGAGCGTCAGCAGGGTGGTCAACGCAAGGGCCAAAGCTGAAGAGCTTCCGGAAGAAGAAAAAACTGACGAGGGAGAAAAAATTTATGAACCTGCAAAAGCATAGAAAGGTGATGATCAGCGGAGGAGGTACCGGGGGACATATCTTCCCGGCCATTTCCATTGCAAATGCCTTGCAGGATATCGAACCGGATGTGGAAATCCTCTTTGTGGGCGCTGAGGGCCGGATGGAAATGGAAAAGGTACCTGAAGCCGGATACAGGATCATCGGCCTGCCGGTTGCAGGTTTAAGCAGGAAAGGCGTACTAAAGAACTTTTCTGTGCTTGTGAAGCTTGTGAGAAGCCTCAGGCAGGCAAAAAGGGTAATAATGGAATTCAGACCCGATGTTGTCGTTGGTGTGGGAGGGTATGCCAGCGGGCCAGTACTGAGACAGGCAGGGAATATGGGCATCCCAACCCTGATCCAGGAACAGAACAGCTCGGCCGGGGTGACAAACAGACTGCTGGCAAAAACAGCATCAGTGATTTGTGTGGCATACGACGGAATGGACAAATATTTTCCTGCCGGCAAGATCATTAAAACCGGGAATCCGGTGCGTAACAAATTCGATAACCTCACGAAAATCAGGCAGGAGGCGTTGAGGTTCTTCAACCTTCAGGAAGAAAAACCGGTTATCCTGGTACTTGGGGGATCTCTTGGCGCAGGTAGTATCAACAATTGCCTTAAGGAGAATATCGGGACCATGACAGGTTCGGGATGTCAATGGATCTGGCAGACAGGCAAATGCTACTTTGAAAGCGTCAGCAGGATGCTGTCGGCTTCGGACCGGGAAACCATTTCAATGCATGGATTTATCGACAGGATGGACCTTGCATTCTCGGCAGCCGATATTATAGTTTCAAGGGCCGGTGCAGGAACGATATCGGAGCTTTGCCTTGTTGGTAAGCCCGCAATCCTTGTGCCTTCGCCCAATGTAGCCGAGGATCATCAGACTAAAAATGCAAAGGCATTGTCTGACAGGAATGCGGCAATGATGATACCTGACGATCAGGCTGAAAAGTCACTGGTCGGCGAAGCGGTAAAGCTTGCCGGCGACTGGGAACGAAAGGAATT
Source organism: Bacteroidales bacterium (assembly GCA_049691735.1). GTDB lineage: Bacteria > Bacteroidota > Bacteroidia > Bacteroidales > VadinHA17 > LD21. Next base: position 5,372 of record JBAVOD010000039.1, on the reverse strand, counting down.
GTTTTCAACGAATATATCACAAATGGCCGAGCGCAATGCTGCCCTGAGAATTGCACAGGAAGTAATTAAGCTGGCAGAGAAATGATCGACTTCAAAAACATAGAAGGTATCTGTTTTGTGGGTATAGGCGGCATCGGTATGAGCGTCCTTGCAAGGTACTTCAGATATGGGGGGTTTACCGTAGCCGGTTATGACAGGACCAAAACCAGCCTTACCTCGAAGCTTGCCGGCGAGGGATGCCTGATAAAGTATGAGGATAGTGTCGGGGTTTTGCCCTCCCTGTTCAGAGAATCTGCGGCCAGGGATCGTGTACTGATAATCTATACACCTGCAATTCCCCGGGAAAATGCAATCCTCTCATATTTCAGGGAAAACGGTTACCATATATATAAACGGGCAGAGGTACTGGGCGAGATCTCGTTACACACCGATACCCTGGCTGTGGCCGGGACCCATGGCAAAACAACTGTTTCCACAATGACCGCCCATCTCCTTAAACAGTCACATGTTGATTGTTCGGCTTTCCTCGGGGGCATTTCAAAAAATTACGATACCAATCTTCTGATTGGAGAAGGAAGATTTACGGTGATGGAAGCCGATGAGTTTGACAGGTCGTTCCACAGGCTGAATCCACTTATGGCTGTGGTGACTTCGCTCGATGCGGATCATCTTGATGTTTATGGCGACCGCGATACAATGATAGATGCCTATAACGAATTCTGCGCAAGGCTCCGACCTGGAGGAAAACTCTTCATTAACCACAGGATCAGCGACCGGATAAGGATCCCTTCATGGGTTTCGGCATTTACATATGGCATGGGGACTGATTCTGACTATTCTTCAGTCAATATTGTACGTAATGGTGATTATTACATCTTCAGTGTGAGAACTCCCGGCGGGGTATTAGAGGATCTCCATTTTCCGTTCCCAGGTAAAATAAATATTGAAAACCTGACTGCTGCCATTGCGGTGGCACTGAACTGCGGGGTTACCGAAGACGAAATACGCCATTCCGTACTTTTGTTCAAAGGGGTAAGGCGAAGATTCGATATAAGGATCGATCTGCCCCATCTTACCTACATCGATGATTATGCCCATCATCCTGAAGAGATCCGGGCTTTCATCACCTCAGTGAGGGAGTATTACAGCGGAAGAAAGATCACGGGCATCTTCCAGCCCCACCTGTTTTCGCGGACGCAGGACCATGCATCCGGATTTGCAGCTATCCTCGACGAGCTCGATGAGGCGATCATTCTTCCGGTTTATCCGGCCCGCGAAAAGCCGATCGCAGGTGTCACATCGGCCCTGATCTACGATCGTATGAAATTGGCCAACAGGAAGATGATGGCAATGGCGGATATCCCCCGGAAACTGGATCCTGCGGAACTTGACGTGCTGGTAACAATTGGTGCCGGCGATATCGACAGGCTTGTGGAGCCAATTGAAGAGAAACTGAAAACAAGCATTGACCGATGAGAAGCCTTATCAGAATATTGCTGTTGATCCCTTCAATTTACCTGGTGGCAATGCCTGTATATTATTGCCATACTTTTAATTCGAAACCATGCTCGGGAATCAGGATCACGGTTGCCGATTCATCCGATTATCATTTTGTCACGAAAAGAGATATACAGAACACTATAAGCACCGGTAACGGGAACCTGGTCGGCAAGCCGGTAGGGGAAATAAATGTAGCTGAGGTCGAAAGGACGATGAACAAATACCGGGAACTCAGGGTGGCTGAAGCTTACATCTCGGTTGACGGTGTCCTGCATGTCTATGCCGATCAGCGCACCCCGATAATGAGGGTCATTCCCGGCAATGGCGGCGATTATTATATTGATGTGGAAGGAGTTGTGGTGCGCAAGAGAAACCTCTATTCACCGCGGCTTCATATTGTTGGAGGCAATGTAAATATTTCTGCTGCAATGCTGAACGGAGTGAGCGTTCTTGATACAGCCAACAGGAATTCGATACTGAGGGACATATTTTACCTGGTGGGTTTTATAAACGAAAACGATTTCTGGTCTGCTCAGATCGATCAGATCTTTGTTGACAGGAATGATGAGATCGACCTGATACCAAGGGTCGGGAATCATACTATTCATCTCGGCACTGCAGAGAACTTCAGGGATAAGTTCAGGAACCTGGAGGTATTTTACAGCAAGGTGCTTCCTGAAATTGGCTGGAACCGTTATTCAGTGATCAACCTGGCATTCAGGGACCAGATAGTGTGCAAAAGAAGATAATCAGAAAAACCATATCTAAACTATGAACAAAAAGGAACAGTACGTAGCAGCGATCGACATAGGGACCACAAAGATTGTGGCCATCGTCGGTACAAAAAACGAGAATGGCAAGATCGAAATTCTCGGACTGAGCAAGGCTCTCTCCAAGGGAGTTAAAAGAGGTGTGGTTCTCAATATTGAGGAAACCGTCAATGCCATCCAGACAACCGTTGATGATGTGCAGAAGCGATCGGGCATCATGTTCTCCGAAGTATTTGTAGGTATCGCGGGTCAGCACATAAAGAGCCTGAAGACAAGAGGGTACATAATGCGCGACCAGTTTGAGGATGAGATAAAGAAAGAGGAGGTCTTCAGGCTGATCGAGGATATGTACAAGATCCATGTCGACATCGGAGAGGAGATAATTCACGTGATCCCCCAGATATTCATTGTTGATAATGAAACCGGTATAAAAAGTCCTATCGGTATCTGCGGCCGCAGGCTCGAGGCAAATTTCCATATTGTGATAGGGCAGGTGGCTGCTGCAAAGAATATTGAGAAATGCATCAGGAAGGCTGGCATGACTGTCAAGGATATGATCCTCGAACCTCTCGCATCGGCCGACGCAGTTCTGACTGATGATGAGAAGGAGGCAGGCGTAGTTCTAGTCGACATCGGCGGCGGCACCACAGATATTGCAATTTACTTTGACAACATCATAAGGCATACTGCAGTGATCCCCTTCGGCGGAAATGTCATAACCAAGGATATAAAGGAAGGCTGTGCCATCCTCGACCGCCATGCCGAGCAGCTCAAGCTTCAGTACGGTTCGGCCCTTGGCGATATAGCACCCGAAGACAAGGTTGTTTCAATACCCGGCATCAGCGGCCGTGAACCCAAGGAAATCTCATTCAAGAGCCTGGCTTATATCATCCAGTCGAGGATGGAAGAGATCATAGACATAGTCAATTTTGAGATCCAGAATTCAGGTTACGCCGACAAGCTCGCTGCAGGAATTGTCATCACCGGAGGAGGTGCCATGCTGAAACACCTTCCGCAGCTGATGAAATTCAAGACGGCAATGGATGTAAGGATCGGCCTTCCCAATGCACACCTTGCAGGTACGGCAAAAGATGAGATCAACCAGCCCATGTATGCAACCAGCGTCGGCCTCATTATGAGGGGATTCGATCATATTGAAACATACAAGAAGTCATTCAATGCAGGACGGAGGGAAGAATTTGTCCGGAACAGGAGACCTGAACCGGAAAAGACCGGGAAGGAATCCGCAAGCGAAACAGCTGATGAAGTTGACGTTCCGCAGGAAGAGGAAAAGGTATCACTCACCGACAGGATCAAGCAAATGCTGTCGGGCATGTTTGAAGTGGAAGATCAGAAAATCAACTGAAATACTAATCGGCTGCTAAAATGGGACTGTTCATAAACAATTTAAAATCAGACACTATGACAGACGATATAATGAACTTCGATCTTCCGGTCGAGAGATCATCCATCATCAAGGTAATCGGCATTGGTGGTGGCGGCAATAATGCCGTGAATCACATGTACGAGAAAGGCATAAAGGATGTGAATTTCGTGATCTGCAACACCGATCATCAGGCTCTTGCTAAAAGTCCTGTACCTGTGAAGGTGCAGATCGGCGAATCAATAACCGAAGGACGGGGCGCGGGCAGCAAGCCTGAAGTTGGCCGGAAAGCTGCAGAGGAAAATATAAACGATGTGATATCTGCACTGTCGGGCAATACAAAAATGGTTTTTCTGACTACCGGAATGGGCGGCGGTACAGGTACCGGCGCCATTCCGGTTATTGCCAGGGCGTGCAGGGAAGCAGGCCTTCTCACAATTGCTGTGGTAACGATCCCTTTCAAATCCGAGGGAAAGATACGGATCCGGTACGCCATCGACGGCATAACCGAACTTAAGGATTATGTTGATTCACTCCTGGTGATAAATAATGAAAAGCTCAGGGAGATCTATGGCGATCAGGGTGTCTCCACTGCTTTTTCCAAGGCTGACGATATCCTGACAACCGCTGTAAAGGGTATCGCGGAAATCATAACTGTTGCCGGCTACATAAATGTTGATTTTGCAGATGTCGAAACGGTGATGAAGGAGTCGGGTGTAGCCATAATGGGAATGGGTTCTGCTGCAGGCGAGAACAGGGCCCTCAAGGCAATCGAAAGTTCACTTGCTTCACCGCTGCTCAATTCCAACGATATCACGGGCGCCAAAAGTATCCTTATAAATATTTCGTCAGGAACAGGCACAAATGAGCTGACAATGGACGAACTGGGTGAAATTACGGATTACATGTACGAAATGGCATCCGAAGATGCCCTGATAATCAGGGGCCTGTCTCAGGACGAGACTCTTGGCGACAAAATCAGCGTAACTATAATTGCAACCGGATTCCCTGCTAACAGCATTTTCACTCCCTACAAAAGGCCCAAACCTAAAAAGGTTGAACTGCTGACACTTAATCCTCCTATACCCCCGCATCTTCTCCCGGAAAAACAGGATGATGTATTCTCGGTTCATGACAAGTCATCGGGCTGCGTGATTTCAGATATGGAGGAGGTGCAGGGTGAGTTTAATTTCGGCTTCGAAAAAGGTGACGATGTGAATGAGATAAGGAGCAAGGCAAACCGCGAGGATCCTGACGATGGTGAAAAGCCCGAAACAACCCTTCGGAAGGTTAAACAGATGCAGAATTTTTTCAGGAAAGAGGGACTGTCAAACAAGATAATCAAGGACAATATCGATACGTTTGAAGATGTCCCTGCCTATATCCGGCGAAACATGTCACTGGGATCCGATCCGAAAGAAAATGCAAGCAAGGTCTCGAAATTCACACTGACTTCGGGTGAGGAGGACGGACCGGTGCTCAGGGAGAATAATGCCTATCTCAATGATAATGTAGATTAGGTATTTTCATATATTTGCCGCTGATGAGGCGACAACTGGCAATACTGCTCCTGCTTTCCCTTACTTTCGTCCTATCGGGTCAGAAACAGGACACAGTAAAACATAAAATAATAAAAGAATGGAACCTCTCTTCGGATCTTATCGATGAGGTAATAATCCCTATTGATACTGCTTTTTCATTGTTCAACAGGTATCGCC
>JBAVOD010000038.1:0-6110 GCA_049691735.1 Bacteroidales bacterium | reverse complement strand
TTCCGAAGGTTATCACGGATATATATTCGGAGAAAAATTCGGGGCGAAGTCCGCAGGCGCTAATATAGCCTTCATCGTAAAGGCACGGGTCGAGGGGTTAAGAGACCTTGGTCCTGCCATAAGCCCGTTCAATTCATTCCTGCTTTTGCAGGGCATTGAAACTCTTTCAATAAGGATGGAACGCATAGTTCAAAATACCCTCGCCCTTGCAGAGTGGTTATCATCTCAGACCGGAGTTGAACGTGTCAGCTATCCGGGACTCACGGGAGACAGGCATTATGAACTTGCAAAAAAATACCTTCCAAAGGGTGCAGGAGGGGTACTTACCTTCATACTGAAAGCTGAGAAAGTCAGGGCTTCGAAGCTCGTTGAGCATCTTAAACTTGTGAGTCATCTTGCAAATGTCGGCGATGCCAAAACACTTATTATCCAGCCCGCGACAACCACACATTCTCAACTTTCGGCCGAAGAGCAGCTTGCAGCCGGCATTGAGCCCGGACTATTCAGGGTATCAGTCGGTATTGAGCATATTGACGATATTATTTATGATTTTGAACAGGCATTCAAACAGGTTTTATGAAGACACTGAAGTATAAGAAACCATTTATTACCGAAACAGGTGCTGTAATCCCCGAACTGGAGATCGCTTACAATACCTATGGCAGCCTGAACAAGGATGCAAATAATGTCATTTGGATCTGCCACGCTCTCACTGCCAACTCCGATGTTGAAGCCTGGTGGCCGGGAATGGTCGGCAGCAATTATGTATTCAATCCCGGCGAATATTTTATCGTATGTGCCAACGTCCTCGGATCATGCTATGGCACTACCGGACCGGCTTCAATCAATCCGCTCACCGGAAAACAATGGCTTCGTGATTTCCCTCTGATCACGGTGAGAGATCTTGTCAACGTGCATGAAATACTGCGGAACCATCTGGGGATAAAGAAAATACATACAATCCTCGGCGCTTCGATAGGAGGATACCAGGCTATCGAATACGGGATAATGTTCCCCGGACTGATCGAAAGGCTCATTCTTCTGGCATCGGGGGCGAAACAGACTCCGTGGGCCCTGGCGTTCAGCGAATCGATGCGTCTGGCAATGGAAGCCGATCATACGTTTACTGCCGGCTATCCCGATGGCGGCAAAAAGGGGCTGAAAGCTGCCAGGTCGATTGCTCTGATAAGCTACAGGACCAGGGCAGCATATAACCAGACACAAAAAGAAGATGATGATGAAAAGCTCACTTCCTTCAAAGCTGCTTCGTACCAGGCCTACCAGGGCGAAAAACTGGTAAAACGGTTCAATCCCTACTCTTACTGGACCCTTACGGCACTTTCGGATACCCATAATGTCGGAAGGGGACGGGGCGGGCTGGTCAATGCCCTGAAAAGGATCGAAGCAGAAGTATTATGCGTCGGCATACAGTCGGACCTTCTGTTCCCGACCGATGAGCAGAAGCTGATCGCCGCGAATGCAAGGAAGGCGGAATATGTTGAGATAGACTCATTTTACGGGCACGATGGTTTTCTGATCGAAACAAACCTTGTGACCGATGTAATCCGGAAATTCTGGACAAGAACGAATAATCACTGAAAAAATGACGAGAGAAAAATTAAGAATAGGTTTGTTTGGCTACGGCTGCGTCGGGCAGGGTCTCCATGATGTTCTGAACAGCAGCAGCGGGTTCAAGGCTGATATTGTGCGCATCTGCGTCAAGGACCGGAACAAGAAGAGAAGGATACCGATGTCGAACTTCACCTTTGACAAGAATGAGATCCTGAACGATCCGTCGATCAACCTTGTGGTTGAACTTATCGATGACGCCGAAGAAGCATTCAGTATCGTAACCACTGCGATGAGGAGCGGAAAGAATGTAGTTACGGCAAACAAGGTAATGGTCGCCAATCATTTCAGGGAGCTTGTCGATCTTCAGGAAAAGTACAGGGTGTCGCTCCTTTACGAGGCATCGGCAGGAGCGAGCATACCGATTATAAGGAACCTCGAGGAGTATTATGACAATGAACTCCTTCACTCCCTCCGGGGGATCCTTAACGGGACCACTAACTACATCCTCACCAGGATGCATAACGAGGGGATGGATTATTCACTCGCACTGAAAGAAGCCCGCGAAAAAGGCTTTGCAGAGTCAGATCCTACACTCGATGTCGAGGGATGGGATGCGAAATACAAGCTATGCATAATAACAGGTCACGCTTATGGTCTCTTTCTCCGGCCAGAGGAGGTTTTCCATTACGGAATAAACAATGTTACAACCTTCGACATCAAGTACGCAAAGGAGAAGGGACTAAAGATCAAGCTCGTTCCTTTTGTCGGGAAGACGAACGAGAACACCATCACAAGCTTTGTTCTTCCAAGGTTCATCTCATCTGACAAGTATCTTTTCAATGTTGATAATGAATATAACGGAGTGATAACCGAAGCCGCATTTGCCGACAAGCAGTTTTTCAGCGGAAAGGGCGCCGGTGGTCATGCGACCGGAAGTGCAGTTCTTTCTGATATTTCAGCAAATTCTTACGGTTACAGGTACGAGTATAAGAAGTACCAGCAGGGTACTGTTACAAACTATACAAGGGACCATAATATTGAGATCTACCTCAGGTACAGAAATGAAAAGGACCGTAAATTGTTTGGATTGAAAGAAGTATCGGAATACTTTAGCAGTAAAATGTACAAGTATGTGATTGGTATTGTTAATCTTGAAAGGCTTTATTCCATGAGGGAACAATTGAGGACCCTGGATGTTTTTATTGTAAACACGGGCAGAAAGTTTTACTCCCAACCCCCTGAAGGGGTCTCTGATTGGAGGAGGTAAAACATAAAGAGGGTAAACAGCAAACATAAGGGGTAAACAAAAAAAACAAAATATGTCTTTATCACTCGAAGAACTGATCAGGCAACGAATACTTGTCCTCGACGGTGCCATGGGAACGATGATCCAGAAGTACAAGCTTCCCGAAGCAGATTACAGGGGAGAGCAGTTCAGGGATCATCCCAGGCCACTGAAGGGCAACAACGATCTGCTTTCGCTTACCAGGCCCGAACTGATCCTGGATATCCACCGGCAATATCTCGAGGCCGGTGCAGATATCATTACAACCAACACCTTCAATGCCAACAGGGTATCGATGTCCGATTACGGCATGGAAGAGCAGGTTTACAATATGAATGTCAGATCAGCTCAGCTTGCAACCGAAGCAATCAGGAAGTTCGAAAGCTCCGGAACTACAGGCAGGCACTTTGTGGTTGGCACGCTCGGACCCACAAACCGGACTGCCTCCATGTCGTCCGACGTCAACGATCCCGGAGCCCGTTCGGTTACCTTCGACACTCTTGCCGAAGCATATGCTGAGCAGGCAAGGGGCCTCATCGACGGAGGTGCGGATATACTGATGGTCGAAACTGTCTTTGATGTGCTTAACTGCAAGGCTGCTCTTTTCGCGATCAGCTCGGTGTTTGAGGGAAAAGGCATCAGCCTTCCGGTAATGGTTTCGGGAACGATCACCGACTTGAGCGGCAGGACGCTCACAGGCCAGACACTCGAAGCTTTCCTTGTTTCAGTGTCACATTTCCCGCTCTTCAGTGTCGGACTGAATTGTGCCCTTGGAGCTGACCAGTTGCGGCCGTTCATTGAGGAACTCTCTTCAAAGGCAGGATTTTATGTGTCGGCCCATCCTAATGCGGGCCTTCCGAATCAGTTCGGGGAATATGATCAGGCAGCTGATTATATGGCATCAGTAGCCGAAGATTATATGAAAGAGGGGTGGGTGAATATTATCGGCGGATGCTGTGGTACAACTCCGCTTCATATCCTGAAAATTGCCGAAAAGGCTAAGCTTTACAAACCACGGACCAAACCATCAATTACCAGATATACAAGGTTAAGCGGCCTGGAAGCTCTTACAATTACTCCTCAGACCAACTTTGTAAATATAGGTGAGAGGACTAACGTCTCGGGATCAATAAAATTCGCACGTCTCATAAAAGAAGAGAAATACGACGAAGCCCTGGCAATTGCACGGAACCAGGTCGAGGGCGGAGCTCAGATAATCGACATTTGCATGGACGAGGCAATGCTTGATTCTGAAAAGGCAATGGTGAAATTCGTGAACCTGGTGATGTCCGAACCTGATATAGCCAAGCTGCCCCTGATGATCGATTCGTCAAACTGGAACGTGATCGAATCGGCTCTTAAATGTATACAGGGCAAGTCGGTGGTCAATTCGATCAGTTTGAAGGAAGCCGAAGAAAAATTCCTTGAACATGCACGAAAAATAAGAAAATACGGGGCAGCCGGTATTATAATGCTTTTTGATGAAAAGGGGCAGGCCGATACTTATGAAAGGAAAATTTCTGTTGCTGAAAGGTCTTACAGGCTTCTTGTTGATAAGGCCGGATTCCCGCCTGAAGACATAATATTCGATCCGAATGTTCTGGCTGTTGCTACAGGTATTGAGGAGCACAACAACTACGCTGTTAATTTCCTCAGGGCAACTCAGTGGATCAGGGAGAACCTGCCATATGCAAAGGTCAGCGGCGGAATCAGCAACCTTTCATTTTCGTTCAGAGGGATCGATAAGGTGAGGGAAGCTATGCATTCGGTTTTTCTTTATCATGCAATTAAGGCCGGACTTGACATGGGCATTGTTAATCCGGGTATGCTGCAGGTTTACAGTGAGATCCAGCCCGATCTCCTTCATCTTGCCGAGGATGTGATCCTGAATCGCAGGAAGGATGCAACCGAAAGGCTCGTGAAATTTGCCGATGGCCTTAAGAATGAAGGTAAGAAGGAAGAGAAGGCTGATGAATGGCGGAACCTGCCAGTGCTTGATCGTATAAGATATTCACTCCGGCGGGGCCTTGATGAGTTCATTGAAAAGGATATCGAGGAGGCTCGGCATCTATTCAGCCGTGCAATTGAAGTAATTGAAGGGCCTCTGATGGGAGGGATGAATGAGGTAGGGGACCTGTTCGGTTCGGGCAAGATGTTCCTTCCGCAGGTAGTCAAGAGCGCAAGGGTGATGAAGAAAGCCGTTGCTGTTCTTTCACCCTGGATAGAAAAAGAGAGTGAAGGCAGGGAAAACAAAAGCGCCGGGAAGATCGTGCTTGCAACTGTAAAAGGTGATGTACACGATATTGGTAAAAATATCGTCGGTGTTGTGCTTGGATGCAACAATTACCAGGTGGTCGACCTGGGCGTGATGGTACCGGCCGATAAGATAATTGATACCGCAATAGGGGAGAAAGCAGATTTTATTGGTCTCAGCGGACTGATCACTCCGTCGCTCGAGGAGATGGTCCATGTTGCTTCCGAGCTGGAGCGCAGAAAGCTTGAACTCCCTTTGCTTATCGGGGGTGCAACAACTTCGGAGATCCATACTGCTGTGAAGATCGCACCTGCATACTCCCATACTGTCGTTCACGTAAAGGACGCCTCAAAAGCTGCCGGGATCCTTTCTTCACTTCTCCGGAAAGATAATTCGGCTTTTGTCCTGTCGTTGAAGGACAAATACACAAAGATGAGAGAGGATCATAATGCCCACATTGCTGATAGGAACCTTCTTACAATTGAAAGTGCACGACGGAATCATCTTATTACCAAATGGCAGGATGTGAAGATCCGCCGTCCTGATAAACAAGGTCTGCATGTCATCGAAGAATTTGATCTCAGGGAACTTTACAGGTATATCGACTGGACATTCTTCTTCTTCGCCTGGAAACTTCAGGGAAAATATCCGACAATCTTTGACGATCCCGTTAAGGGAGAGGAGGCCAGGAAACTTTATGATGATGCACAGCGGTACCTTCAGGAAATCGCCGACAGGAAGCTCGTAAGGGCTAATGGCGTATTCGGGCTCTATCCGGCTGTGTCGGAAGGAGATGATGTAAAAGTTCTTTCAGAGAAGAACGGACATGATGTAAAAACAGTCTTCCGTTTCCTGAGGAACCAGGAAAAAAAGGAAGACGGCATACCGAACCTTTCTCTGGCCGATTATATTGCACCTGCCGGATCAGGAGTGACGGACTCAATCGGGGCATTTGTCGTGACAGTTCCTGTTAATGAGGTAGCTTTGAGGATGTACGGG
>JBAVOD010000037.1:0-9381 GCA_049691735.1 Bacteroidales bacterium | reverse complement strand
AAACAATAGTTTATGGCCAGAAAAACGCAATTCTCCGTCGGTACGAATCAGGGGTGGTCAAGATCGATATTGAAGCAATGAAGTTCCAGCCCACTTCACTGGGTGAACCGGATATTATCAAAAGCATACTGCTGGTCCCCGGAGTCGTTTCTGTAGGTGAAGGATCAGTAGGTTTTAATGTCAGGGGCGGATCGTCAGATCAGAACCTTATGCTTCTGTATGGCGCTCCCGTCTATTATCCATCTCATTTCTTCGGTTTCTTTACATCTGTTAATGCGGATATAATCAAGGATTTCACAATTCTTAAGGGGGGTATCCCGGCCAGATACGGTGGACGAATTTCATCGGTTATCGATATAAATACAAAAGAAGGCAACCGGCGCGAATTGACAGGCAATGCCGGCATTAGCCCGGTTACCACTCATTTGCTGGTTCAGGGTCCGATAAAAAAGGACAAAGCTTCATTCATCCTTGCAGGAAGGACCACCTATTCAAACTGGGTGCTAAGGTCAATTAACGACCCCGCAATACGAAACAGCGAAGTGTCTTTTTATGACTTTAATGCGGGTATTTCATATGATATTAATAATAACAATAAAATCGAAATCTCATCCTACCTCAGCCATGATGCATTCAGGTTGAATTCCGATACCCTCTACAATTTTAATAACAATATTGTCTCGGCCAGGTGGAGACATTCATTCAGCAGCAGGCACTATGGTATTATGAGCCTGTACAACAGTTACTACGGTTACGATATGTCGAGCGACAAGTCGGCCACTGAAGCATTTATTATGTCTCACCGGATAAACAGTACAGGAATAAGTGCTGATTTCAATTTATACCAGGGCAAACATGAATTCCGATACGGCCTCGGAATAATTCATTACTCCGTTTTGCCGGGACGTTTTCTCCCTTTAAATGATTCCTCAATTATACTGGCCAAAAGGATACCTGTGGAACGAGCTTTTGAAGCTTCTGTATATATTGATGAACGTTACCCGCTATCAGAATCAGTCTCGATAAATGCGGGATTGAGGTTTTCAACCTTCCTTTCACTTGGTCCAGGCTCTGTACACGTATACAATCCCGAACTCTCAAAACAGGAATCGTCGGTAACCGAAACGCTGAATTTTAAAAGAGGCGATGTCATCAGCCATTATGGCGGTCCTGAATTAAGGTTTTCAGTGAATATCAGATTGTCTGATAACAGTTCTTTGAAAATGAACTATAACCACATGCGACAGTACCTCAATCTGCTGTCAAATACAATCGCCATTTCGCCAACCGATACCTGGAAATTAAGCGATTATTACCTGAAACCCCAGATTGGCGACCAGTATGCGGCAGGTATTTACAAACTCATGGCGGGCGGAAAGATTGAAGCCTCATTTGAGCTGTATTATAAAAAGGTAAAGAACATGGTTGATTTTAAGGGGATGGCAGGACTTTCAATGAACGAGCATATTGAAATGGATCTTGCGCCGGTAAGAGGGAAAGCATATGGTATTGAATTAATGTTCAGAAAGAATACAGGGCGTAACAGGTGGGACCTGGGATATACATGGTCAAGGACCCTGCTGCAGTCGACCGGAAAATTCTGGGATGAGATCATTAACTCCGGAAAATGGTTCCCCGCAAATTATGATAAGCCTAATAATTTAACCTTTACGTACACTTTTCTGTATTCAAGACGTTTAAGCTTTTCGTCCAATTATACCTGGAGCACTGGTCGTCCGTTAACATATCCCATTACGTCTTATTACATAGGGGAAAAGCTGGTAGTTCATTATTCCGACAGGAACCAGTACAGGATCCCCGACTATGCCCGCCTCGACGTTTCGTGTACGATTAACGGCAATCTGAGGTCGCATAAGATCGCCAATCCTCATCTCATTTTGTCAGTCTACAATCTCCTCGGCAGGGAAAATGTATACTCTGTCTTCTTCAGGAATGATAAAGACATTCTTTATGGGTACAAGCTCTCCATATTCGCAAGGGCAATTCCATCAGTCAGTTTTAATTTCGATTTTTAAAAATGAAGGTATTTTGTTGCATATCCGTTTTCTTGTCGATCGTTGTCATCAGCGGCTGCGTAAAACAGTTCCTGCCGGAGACAACTTTCGATCCTGATTTAATTGTTGTGGAGGGGCTGATAACCGACCAGCCCGGCAGACAGGTAGTAAAAATTTCAAGATCGATACCACTGGGGATCCCCGCAGATAATATCATTCCGGTAAGAAGATGCAGTGTCTGGATCACAGATAACATCGGAAACAGATACCAGCTGACTGAATCAGTCAACGGGACATATTTAACAGATGCGGATTTCAGTGGGATCATCGGCAGGAAATATACTCTGAATATTGAAGTAGTGCATTATGACTCTTATCGCAAGAGGATTGTTGATTATGCAATACAATCCTCCCCCGTCGAAATGCTGCCGGTACCTGATATCGACAGCCTCTATTACGAAAAAGTCGGGATAAAAGAAGAAAACGGATTCTCCTTCCCGGGTGAGGGTAGCCAGGTATTACTTAATACTGCCGATCCGACCGGTAAATGCAAATATTACAGGTGGGATTATAATGAAACATGGCAAATAGTGACCCCTAAATATCAGAGGAGCATAAACAGGACATGCTGGGTAACCAACAACTCTGATGAAATAAATGCAAAAACAGTCACCGGCCTGATTGAAAACAGGATCGAACGTTTAAAGGTCAATTTCATCTCGAATGAATCGGACAGGCTTTCGGAACGGTACAGAATACAGGTAAACCAATATTCATTGAGTGAAGAGGAGTATAATTACTGGAGCGATCTTGAGAAGATCACTGAACAATCAGGGAATTTTTACGACATAATACCCTCATCGGTTTCTGGCAATATGTTTTGCGTTGGGAATAATGACGATCAACAGATCCTCGGGTATTTCAGTGTATCGGCAATGAAATCGAAGGTTTTATATATTGATGAGTATTTTAAGGGGTTGGTCAATCCATATAGAAACTGCGTAAAAGATACATTGCGAGGAGGATCACCATTTCCCCCTGAGGGCATCTTTGATTACGACGGGATATTGTACTGGATTGTTGAATTGAACACATCATATCCCTCTTATCTGATAACCACTGAAGATAAAGGGTGTGTCGACTGCACTACCAGGGGAACAACAGTGAAGCCTGATAACTGGACAGAGGCCTGGGAGGATACCAAAAAGGATAACTAAGGAACATTATGATGTTAAGAGATAAGATATGGCAATTTTCTTCATCGAAGGTGAGACTGATGATGACATCGGTCTTTATCTTAATCATGAATTCCGGAGTTTACTGCCAGGTTGATAATGCAGTTCTTGAAAATATTACCAGGAGGTTTCAGGATTACTGTGCATCATTTCCCCGTGAAGAGGTATTAGTGGAAACAGACAGGGAGATTTATATTGCAGGTGAAGAAATCCGGTTCAGCGTATTCCTTTTTGACAGGCAAAAGGAGAGGCTTACAGCTGAAAGCAGGATTGCTTATCTTGAGATACTCAATCCGGTTAACAGACCTGTTCTGCAAAAAAGAGTCGGGCTTGACGGAGGAACAGGATCGGGACGGGCCATCCTCCCTGACACTTTAAGCCCGGGAATATATACTCTCCGTGCCTACACAAACTGGATGAAGAACTTCATGCCAGGCAACTGTTTCAGCAGGAAACTTAAAATATACAGTGTTACAGGTAAGAAGAATTTTTATGTCCCTGAAGAAACACCAAAAAACCTTCAAAACCGGGGCTCAAATAAGACCGGGTTAAACATCGCGATCAATACCGGGCGGCAGGGAATTGTTGAAGCCAAAATATTTGCCGATAACAAATATCTCGACGGGAATAATATTTATTACCTTTTTGTTCAGACCCATGGGGTAATTAATTTTAAATCGGAAGTCACCCTTTCCGGTGAACTGACAAGTGTTGAGATACCTGCTCCTGACATTATTCCGGGAATAAATCAGTTCACCTTATTCGATTCATCAGGGGAGCCTGTCTGCAAAGCATATTCATATACTCCGGTGGATGAAAGTGACCTTCTGCATTTAAACGTGGTTTCATCCGATACATGCAGGACAAGGGAAACTGATTCGGTCGGACTGAAGTTCATGGAGCCTTATTCACAGGACGATACTGCTTACCTGGCCATCTCGGTGGTCCCTGCAGGAACAAAAGCGTTTTCAGGTATCGACATGGTATTTGCCTCCGAATTCGGGGAACTGCCTGATCTTTTTAATGATACTCCACCGGATAATATTCCTGACAGCATAATGAATGATTTTCTTGCATCTGCAAAAAGCAGCTGGCTTGACTGGGACATTATTCTGTCGGACCGCCGGCCGGAAATAAAGTACAATAGAGAGACCAGGTACCATTACCTTTATGGCAAGATATTCGACAATAATGAAACTGACACTTCGCGGATCCATTACGTTTTCCTCTCTGTCCCCGGAATGAATGCGACATTCCAGTATTCGCGTATCGCACCCGATGGAAGCTTCTCTTTCAGCCTTCCGGCAGATGATAACGCCAGAGATATTGTAATACAGGCTGATGAACAGGGGAAAGACAACAAGATCATTGTTGTATCATCTTTTTCCGACAGGTATCCCGACAATGACGGCGGGGGCAACAGGGAGACATCTCTGCCCGAAATCGTTCGCCGACTGGGATTGAATTACCGTGTCACTAATATTTACAGGTCTTTTGAGCCGGTACCTGCCGGAGATCCGATGAAACTGACAAGCGGAACCGGAAGGTTTTACGGCAAGCCTGACATCGAACTTATTATGGCCGATTATATAAAATTGCCCACGATGCAGGAAGTGTTCTTTGAGCTTTTACCAGCTGTATCATTAAGAACCGGAAATGAGGGGTCGCGGATTACTATCAGAGGTTCATTTGATCCAAGGGTTCGTTTTAATACCCTGCTGATGATCGATGGTGTTGTGATCAGGGATCCGGCATTAATAGCAGGAGTTGATCCGGAGCTTGTCCGGAAAATCGATGTGATAAAGACCGGGTATATAGTAGGTGATTATACTTTCGCAGGTCTTGTCAACATTATTACCACCAAAGGTAATATGGGTAATATTACCCTTCCCGGCGATGCCGTCAGGATAAGGTACAGGGCTTTTGAACCCCAGAGAGAATTCAGCTTCCCCAACTATTCCTTAGGCGAAAACAAACAGAGCCATGTACCTGATTTGAGGAATACCATGTACTGGAATAACCTGAAGTTCCCCATTTCAGACAAAAAACTCACATTGGAATTCATGACCTCTGATTTTATGATGGATCATGATATCATTGTTCAGGGGGTTACAAAAAAAGGCGGCTTTGTTTATCAAAAGCAGCCGATAAAAATTCAGAAGTGATTAAATCTGGTGGTCATAATTTAATTTTAAATGCCGGGATTTTGAATCATTTATTTTCTTAAGTTTCGCAGTTCTTTAAACTATTGTATTTCTGCAATTGACATAATAATGATGAATTATGAAAATCAACCTTTATGCTTTGTTAGTTATCTTTTTTATTGTGATGCTGATGGCCTTCAATCCGGGCCAGACTCTGACAGCCCAGCAGAAAAGCCGGACTGAAGTAAAAAAACGGGTCATTCCGGGAGAACAAGCCCCCCGTGCAAATCCGGGACAGAATAATTTCGGCGGAATGCGCCCCCCTGCCGGTCCGGGACAACAGAGACCGGCTGTAAGACAACCGCGTCCTGACCCGGAAGTCCGGACGGTCTCACTTGATGAGATCTCTATGAGCGACCCATATATATTTCCCGATGAAAAAAGCCATAACTACTACCTGACTGGCACTGGTGGCCGTCTCTATAAAAGCCAGGACCTAAAGATGTGGACGGGCCCTTACCCGATTATAAACCTCTCAGGGACATGGATGGAGGGACTCTTTGTTGCAGCGGGCGAGATCCACCAAATCGGGGATAAATATTATTATGCAGGGACCTGGAGCGACCACAGCAACCTGATCGAAAACGTTCCGCGCCGTTACAACGTACCGACCAATCAGACACAGCTTCTGGTCTCCGGTTCTGTTGAGGGTCCTTACAAACCCCTGGTTGCAGACCATGATTTTTGCCTTGGGCCGGAAGACTGGGATATCATAGATGGCACACTTTACGAAGAGAACGACACTACATATATGGTATTAGTTCATGAATGGACCCAGCTTATCGACGGGACCATGGCTTATATGCCGCTTTCAAAGGATCTTACCCTCCGGACATCCGAGCCTGTGACCATTTTTCGTGCCAGCGAGGCTTTGTGGTCGAAAGAAATGAACAGTATTGGAGAAGCTACCTTTGGCTTGAAAATGCCGGGCTGGGTCACCGATGGCCCGCAATTGTTTCGTACAAAGACCGGCAGGCTGGGTATGCTGTGGTCGAGCTGGGGTGAGCACCGTTATGCTCAGGGTATTGCCTGGTCCACATCAGGAAGCATTAAAGGACCATGGGTCCAGGAAACGGAAGCATTCAAGGGAGACAATTCAGGCCACGGGATGTTGTTCACAACCTTTGAGGGCAAAAGATTGTTTATTGTCCATCATGCAGAAGGCAACGGCCCCCGGAAACCACAGCTCTATGAGGTCGACGATTCAGGTGATAAACTGGTGCTGGGACCAAGGTATAATCCGTAATAAATAACCTGTGATCCTTACAAGGATTTTATTACGGATTATGATATTATTGTTCAGGGTGTTACAAGAAAAGGGAGCTTCGTTTCTCAAAAAAATCAATAAGAATTCAGAAGTAATTCTATTTAAATTATAAATCGAGATACGGGGTTATTTTTCCTGATCTGAGCATTTGTTCAAACCTGTCCCTGTACTTTTTTAAGTAAACTGTATCAAACTTATCCTGTCCGATTACAAGAGGATTCGGGTCACCAGGCTTCCGCATCCTAAGCTGGGCAAAATCGGCTTCCTGTGAATGGAAGAAAAGACCAACATCGCATTTTGCTGCAATGGCATAAGCTTTGAAATATTCGACAGAAGCTTTGTATAGTCTTGTTTCAACCTGTGTCGGCCAAACAGCAGTTCCTCCCATGACTCCGGCCATATGAGCTTCTCCATGATCGGTTACAGGAAAGATGAAGGATAAACATCCGGGACTATGACCCGGCGTTGATACTATTTGAAATATTTCATTTCCTGTTTTTATTTTCATCCCATCAGTCAGATAAATATCAACCGATTGCGGCCGTGCACCAATATAAGCCCATTCCGACGGAACCGTCTGTAATAAATTCCACCCTGTCAGGCTCATTGCTACTTTAGCATCGGGGCAGACATAATTTTTCAGATATTGGACCCCTCCGTAGTGGTCAAAATGTTCGTGTGAGATTAATATGAGTTTTATCCTGGCAGGATCGAGTCCTAACTTTCTCATGTCGTTAACCATCATGGCAGCGTCAGTGTCACCAACTCCGGTATCAAGCATAACTAATCCATCGCCTGAATCTACGATAAATGAACCAACGGCATTTGTCCCCACAAAATACAGGTTGTCAAAGAGTTTTATTGGTTTAACAGACCTATATGGCGGACTGAAAGCATTTGGCAGTTTAGCAGAAGCTCCGGGATTATCTGCGGGAAGTGCTGCTGATCCGGGGACTTTCAGCGATGAGATTGCTTCGTCTATAGTCAAATAATCGTGAGTGACCTGTGTTGCGGCTGGCTGTGCTGACATTTTTTTTTCAGTCAGGCATAAAATAAATGCCAGACCCAGGAATAGCCAGGGTAATAGTATTTTCTGATTCATAATTTATAAAAGTTTAATTCATGGTATAACAGTGTGATCATTAGCTTTGCTTTCAGGATCGTCGATCATTGTATCTCCGTTCCCTGTTTCTTTTATTTCAGGTTCATCCTCGCCCAGTACAGATATTTCGGCGATATACCTTTCCGGGATCCTTTTGCTGGTTTTTGCTTCAAGATGCCTGATATTATCGAATTTCCCGATAATTGTATCTCCCTTTCTTGATCCGTCTTTCAGCCTGTCCATTGCCTCTTTGTAATTCTTATTAGCCTGGTTTAAACCATTTCCAACATTTTCCATCGATTCGAGGAACAATACAAATTTATCGTGAAGAGAACCACATTGCTTAAATATTTCATTGACATTCCGAACCTGATTTTCCTTCTGCCACAGGAGTCTGACCACTTTCATCGTAGCCACCAGCATTGTAGGTGAAGTTAATACAATCTTTTTCTTCAGGGCTTTTGTAAACAGATCGGGACTCCTGTTTAAAGCTAAAGTCAAGGCTGACTCGATAGGCATGAACATAAATACATAATCGGGTGTGTTTAATCCGGCTAAAGTCTGATAGTTTTTATCGGCAAGAAGATCGATGTGACTGCTTACACTTTTAATATGCTGCTCCAAATACTGTTCTTTCTCTTCATTACTTTCAGCATTGAAATAATTGACATAGGCAGTGAGCGAAACCTTACTGTCAATTATCAGGTGTTTCCCCTCAGGTAAATTGATAATAAGGTCGGGTCGTCTTGTGATGTTTTGTTCCTCATCCAGATAACCACTTTGAGTTGTGTAATCAATATGCTTTTGCAGACCTTCCGCTTCAAGAATTGTATTTAACCGGTCTTCACCCCAATCACCCTGGACTTTTGATTCTGATTTCAATGCCCTGGAAAGTTGTTTTGCATCTTCGCTTAACTGCTGATTCAGTTTCTGGAGGCCATTTATCTCATTTTTGAGGGTTGTCAGGTCTGCAATATCTTCCTTACGGGTATCTTCAATGGTCTTTTTGAAAGTCGACAGGTCATTCTTCAAAGGGTCAAGAATTGTATTCATTTCGACCTTATTTGCATCAACAAACAATTTTCTCTTCTCTTCAAGAATATCTGTTGCCAGATTTTTAAATTGTTCTTTTGCCTGCTTCTGAAGTGATTCAATCTCTTCATTGAAAGTTGCAAGCTTTTCATCGATGGCTTTTTTCTGATTCTGCAATTCTGTCAACTCTTTGGTCAACTTTAATATTTCAGCATCTTTCTCAGCTGCTTTACCCTGGGATTCCTTCCAGTTTGCATTTGCTATATTATAAGAATCCCTGGAGATATATTTTTGGTCGACTTCATCTTTGGATAATTTTTCACCGGATTCTCTGGTTAGAGTCAGAATCGATTCCTGCTTATCCTGGTTCTCCCGGCGACTCTGTTTCAGCTGATCTTTCAGTTCATTTACTTCAGTTTCTGAAATAACAGCAGCTTTATATCTGGTTTTAATTAGCAGGTAGATCAAACCCGCACCGAGCAAAATTCCTGCGATCAAATAAAGTATTCCTTCCATAGCTTTTTAT
>JBAVOD010000036.1:0-1725 GCA_049691735.1 Bacteroidales bacterium | reverse complement strand
TGCAGGTTCAGGGGAATATTTCCTATCTCATCCAGGAAAAGAGTTCCTTTATCCGCCATGGTAAATCTCCCTGTTTTATCTTCATAAGCATTTGTAAATGATCCTTTTTTATGTCCGAAGAGCTCGCTTTCAAAAAGGGATTCAGCCAGAGATGATAAATCCACGAGTACAAATAATTCATTACTGCGATTAGATTTGTTGTGTATTTCCCTGGCAATAAGCTCTTTCCCGGTTCCATTTTCTCCGGTTATTAGGACACTGGCATCGGTGTCGGCAATCTTGTTTGCCAGATTCATTATTTCCTGCATCGCCCTTGATTTACCTATAATCACAGGATTACTTTTATTAGCATCCCTTTTAAGCAATTCCTCCCTGGATTTTAGGTGTGAAATCTCCAGGATCGAATTTCTCAGCCTGCAGGCTGAGTCCAGAGTTGCTTTGAGTTTTTCGTTGTCCCATGGCTTTAATACAAAATCTGCCGCACCTTCCTTGAGCGATCTGACAGCCAGTTCAATATCGCCATAAGCAGTGATCATTACCACCTCTACCATGGGTGCTTTCTTTTTAATTTCCCTGAGCCAGAATAATCCTTCATTTCCGGTATTTACCCCTGCCCTGAAATTCATGTCAAGCAAAATCACATCCGGTTCATTTTTATCAAGCTCCGAATAAAGCTGATTAGGATTGGAAATTGTTTTTACTGATTCATATTCAGTTTTCAAAAGCAGTTTAAGTGCAGTGAGGATCCCCCGGTTATCATCGATAATAAGCAGTTTTATGTTTTTCATAACATCTTCAAATATTCACTAAATGTAAATTTATTTTATCATTTCATGTAAAAAAATTTTACTTTCATAAAAATGATTATTTTATATATTAATGATTATCAGACAATAACCATATTTGGCACGAAGTTAGACCTTCAAGGGAAAACAATACATATTATGATAAAAACTGTCAATTTGTCGAAAGTCTTTAGAACCGAAATGGTTGAAACAACGGCTCTTTATAATGTCACCCTCGAAGTCGGTAAGGGTGAATTTGTCGCTGTAATGGGGCCTTCCGGATGCGGAAAATCAACATTACTTAATATTCTTGGCCTGCTCGACAATTCTGATTCCGGAGAATATTATTTCGACGGTATTGAAATTTCAGGTTTTAATGAAAAGCAAAGAACAAACCTGCGCAAAGGGAATATAGGGTTTATATTTCAGAGCTTCAACCTTATTGATGACCTGAATATTTATGAAAACGTCGAATTGCCTCTCCTGGCAATGGGAGAGCCAAAATCTCAGCGACGGAAAAAGGTGGATGAGATCCTTGAAAAAATGAGAATAGGCCACAGGAAAAACCATTTCCCAAAACAACTTTCGGGAGGTCAGCAGCAGCGCGCAGCGATTGCCCGTGCCCTGATAACACGTCCCAAAATCATCCTGGCGGACGAGCCTACCGGGAACCTCGATTCAACCAATGGGGAACAGGTAATGCAATTACTTGAGGAGTTAAATACCTCCGGCACGACTATAATTATGGTAACACATTCCCTTGGTCATGCAGAAAGAGCACACAGGATCATTAACCTGTTTGACGGACAGCTTGTAATGGAAAGATCCGATAAGGTTTTTGACCGGTTCGCTAAATCATATCAGTAAATTAAACTCATATACAATTTTAAAATGATATCGCAATCAGTCTATATGCTGCTCCGAAGGATTTTCAAAGAGA
>JBAVOD010000035.1:0-9918 GCA_049691735.1 Bacteroidales bacterium | reverse complement strand
GAATAATAGTTCAGTATCACCCATATCAGGGCTACCACGATGCAAATAGCGCCGAATACCAGCTGAAATACCCTGGTCACTTTATTAGTGGTAGCCAGCTCGAGTGAAAAATATTTTGTTTCCATTTCTGTTGCAGCTTTTTCCGGCAATATATCTGTTTTTCATATAATACCAAAACCAATCCACATGGTCTCCTTTTTACCCGCAGGCCGCTCCGGTATATTAAAAAAAGTTAAAACCATACTAATTCACATAAGTTATTTAAAAAACTTCTTAATTTTCAGAAATAGAATATCCAGTTTTTGTTTATATTCGACATTGAAATATAAATTCTTGATAATTAGATAAATAAAACTGGTTACCAATTAACTATTGTTTTTAACCGAATAAATCAGGCCAGATGAAAAAATTAATGATCGTTAGTTTGACGCTTGTCACAGGCGTAATGTGCTTCGGACAGGAGCAACGGCAGGGCCCGCCAAGGCCTGAGCAGGGACAGCAAAATCAGGAGTATCCGGCCAGGATGACTCCCCCGATGACTGAAATTATGGCACCTGAGGTCAAGGTAATCCAGCCCCCAGACGCAGTGGGCATGCCTCCTTCAGACGCCATAATACTGTTTAACGGAACCGATGTGAACGGGGAATGGGAAGACAGCAGGGGCAATCCCACCAAATGGATTGTAAAGGATGGTGAACTTATTTGCGTAAGGGGATCAGGTGTTATTCAGACAAAACGTAAATTCAATGATTTTCAGCTCCATGTGGAATGGAAAACTCCTTCTGAAGTCACCGGCAGCGGGCAGGGCAGAGGCAACAGCGGAGTCTTTCTGCAGGGACTTTATGAGGTTCAGGTTCTGGACAACTATGATAATAAAACTTACAGGAACGGACAGGCAGGCAGCATTTACAAGCAATATGCACCACTGGTTAACGTATGCCGTAAACCCGGCGAATGGCAGTCGTATGATATCATCTATACTGCGCCGCGCTTTGGCACTGACACAACTGTTTACTTTACCCCACCACGGGTAACTGTACTTCAGAATGGAGTGTTGGTTCAGAATAATGTAAGCCTCAGGGGGCCAACACAATATATTGGTATGCCCGAGTATTCGGTAAGAAAGCATGGAGAAGGACCGGTTGTACTTCAGGACCACGGAAATCCGGTTGCGTACCGGAACATCTGGATAAGGGAACTTTAAGTATTTTAATTTCAATATGAATTAAAATGATTTTTCTGTAAAAGTCGTAGATTAGTATTTAATTTTACCTGTCACTACACCTGAACTAACATAAAATGCTAAACATGAAAGGAAAATCTAAGAAAATCACCCGTCGTGACTTTTTGGGAACAACCGGTGCTGTTGCCGCCGGATTGACTATAATTCCCGGATCGGTAATGAGTGGTTTCGGAAAAATTGCTCCGAGCGACAAGCTTAACATTGCCGTGGTGGGAATTGGCGGCATGGGTAACTCAAACCTGAAAGCAGTGTCTCCTACGGAGAACATTGTAGCTCTGTGTGATGTTGACTGGGGATTTGCTAAGGCAGTCTTCGATGCCAATCCTAATGCAAAGCGTTACTGGGACTGGCGGAAGATGTACGATGAAATGGGAAAATCGATAGATGCGGTCATTGTGGCAACGGCCGACCATTCACACGCAATTGTTGCTTCCAATGCCATGTCAATGGGTAAGCATGTGTACGTCCAGAAACCCCTGACCCACACAGTTTATGAATCGAGGTTGCTTACAAAACTTGCTGCACGCTACAAGGTGGCAACCCAGATGGGTAACCAGGGAGCCTCGGGCGAGGGTATCAATCTTACGGTTGAATGGCTGAATAACGGGGAGATCGGTGATGTGGAGAAAGTTGAGGCATTTACTGACCGACCGATCTGGCCGCAGGGATTAAATGTTCCAAAAGGCGAGTGGGTACCTGATACACTTAATTGGGATCTTTTCATCGGACCTGCAAGAATGCGTCCTTACAACAGCCTTTATACGCCTTGGAACTGGAGAGGTTGGTGGGATTTTGGTACCGGGGCACTTGGCGATATGGCTTGCCATATTCTGCATCCTGTATTCAAGGGTCTTAAACTTCAGTATCCGATAAGAGTACAGGGAAGTTCAACCCTGCTTCTGACCGATTGCGCTCCGAATGCCCAGATGGTCACTCTTATTTATCCTGAAAGGCCGTCAGCAAAGAATGCCAAAATGAAACTTCCTCAGGTGGAGGTGATCTGGTACGATGGCGGGCTTCAGCCCCCGAAACCAGTCGGATGGCCGGCAGGCAGGAACATGAATGATGCCGGCGGTGGTGTGATTTTCCACGGAAAAAAAGGAAAGCTCATCTGTGGCTGCTATGGAAGGAATCCCTGGTTACTCTCAGGCCGTGTGCCAAATGCTCCCAAAACCGAGAGAAGAGTTGCAACAACCCATGAAATGGACTGGGTAAGAGCATGCAAGGAATCGCCCGAATCAAGGGTACCCACCAAATCGGACTTTTCGGAAGCCGGACCATTCAACGAAATGGTAGTTATGGGCGTACTGGCGGTAAGACTGCAGGGATTGAACAAAGAGCTTCAGTGGGATGGCGAAAACATGCAGTTCACGAATATAGCTGATAATGACGCAGTCCGAATAGTTACCGAAAACAAGTTCACTATTGTCGATGGTGACCCGAAATTTGATACGAAGTACACCGATCCGATAAATGCCAAGCAGTTTGCTGCTGAAATGATCAGGCACAATTACAGAGAGCCATGGTCATTACCGGATATGCCTTCATAGTGTTTTTGGCTGACTGACGGTCTCAGAGGGATCCCTTTAATCCGATTGATCCTGCAACTTCGCGCATGCCCATTATGCAGTCGGTTATAAGCTCATCAAGAGAAACGCCGAGCAGCGCTGCACCTTTTTCAATGACCGACCTGTCAACACCGGCTGCGAACCTTCTGTCAGTCCATTTCTTTCGTACCGACCTTGCCTCCATGTCAAGGACACTCTTTGACGGTCTGACAAGCGCGCTTGTGGTTACCAGGCCTGTAAGTTCATCGATGGCATAAAGGGTCTTCTCGAGCCTTGTATGCGGCTCGACATCCGTTACCAGCCCCCATCCGTGACTTAAAACAGCCCTGATATAGTCATCAGGCCAGTTGTTTTCCCTGAGGATCTTTTCAGTCATTATGCAATGCTGGTCGGGATACATTTCATAGTCAAGGTCATGCACGAGCCCGATAATGCCCCATTTTTCTTTATCCTCACCCGCTTTCCCCGCCATGTACCGCATGACACCTTCAACAGCAAGGGCATGCTTTGTAAGGCTCTCGCTCTTATTATATTGTCTGAAAAACTCTAACGCCATTTCACGTGTAGGAGTAATACCTGTCATAGCGGGACATTATTAAAGATTAATAAGCGGGAATTTAACGATAAATCACAGAATTGATTTAATGATTTTCAAAGCTCTGGTAAATCGTGCGCCCTGAACATTAAGGATATAGAATCCTGCGCGAAGTTGCCGGGTATCAATTGTAAACTGATTTTCACCCTCCATCAGCATCTCCTCATTGTCTGACACCACCATTCCTGCCGTGTTGATTATATATATGCGGATATTGCACTGTGATTTTGAACTGATCGTAATGTAAAGCTTATCCCTGACCGGATTCGGGAATACATTCATTGATTCCTCAATCTCGGTATTTTGTATACTTACTGAAAGGGTGTCATTCATGGTGTAATCGTCGTCGTTATCAAGGCCGTAAACTGACAGTGTATAAAACCCGTTGAGATCAAGATCGGCGCGCTTTTCAAAAGTAACTTCAAGTGAATCCTGGTATGGAAGAAGCCGGGTGTCGAAGAATTGCCGCGCACCCGCTTTCCCGTTGACCGAATATGCAAGGTTGAAACCGTTCAGGGTATCTCTGCCCGTATTAAGAACTTTAACAGTTACAGGTTCCATCCCGTAGATCTCCTTCTGAACGGGGGTAACGATCTTTGCCAGTTCGAGGTCCTTCTGAATGTACTTGACCGGTGTGGAACCTGAAAAATCAATAAGATCGATCCATGCAGCATCCCCTCCCTGCGACACCGAGTTGTCCTTTTTATAGATCCATTCCATCTTATTTAGTCCGGCCCCGACATGAACTGTTTTTTTCTCCCAGGGAGTTTCTCCCGATTTCTTAAGAATTTCCTCCCCGTTGAGCATGAACTGAAGGAAATCGTAATTGGGTTCTGATGATACCCTGTAATAGAATGTGAGCGAATCAGGTTCAGGATAATATGTTCTTATCATCAGGTCCGACTCCGTGTTGTGCAAAATTGAGCCTGACCGGGCCGAAAGAACGCCATCCTGAGCATTTGATGAAAAGATCGTCCATGGCACCGGGCTCATGTTAATCCACGGGAAGACGCTGAATGTTGAGGATTCAAAACTCTCCCTGATTTTTCCCACCCTGAATGAAAAGTCCCGGGCAACTATAAACGGGTTGCAGTCAAGGGTGGACGACAGTGAGATGAAATCGCCGAACAGGGCTGATTCGGAAAGCTTGACGGTTATTGGTATATCTGATATCTCGCCGAACTGAAGAACCCCTGATTTGATATCCGATTCGAGTACTTCAAGCTCATTTTCCTTATTGGTGACAATAAAGCTGCCCGAAGTGTTGCTTGTCCCATAATTCCTGACCTGGAAAACAAGGTTGAATGTTTCGCCGGGTTCAGCAATGAAATCATTATTCCCGGTATCGGAGTCATCAATTATACAATTGATTATCTCCAGCTGCGGAGCGTGTACCGTAAGATCGATCCTGAATTTCTTTTCAGTCCTGCTGTCTTTTAACGTCAGATCAATTGTCACTATCCCAAGGTCAGGAATATTATCTGCAATTGCAATTTCGAGTTGATTGTCGAGAACCATTTCCGATTTCCCTGCAAGAGTGCCGACATCTGAATAATTACGGAGCACTGTTACCCATGGCGAAGTTGAGGAGATCGATGCAGAAACATTTTCCGCTTCAGCCAGGCCCAGGTTACTTATCTTTAGTCTTAGGAACAAAGTTTCACCATAATCGGCCCTGTTGTTATTGTTGCCTGAAACATCATTTACTGCTGTTCCTGAAAGATTTAAGTACTCACTTTTGATATCGGATATGTAGATGGTCCTGATCAAAGGGATCTTATTCTGGCCCGTGATCACCACAAGACATGAATCGTTGCTGAGACCGGGCATATCAAGGACAACTGCCCCTGACGGACCTGCATAAGAGGCATCCCAGAGGGTGTCGAAATGCGATATGGCAACATATGAAAACGGATCGGCCGATAACGAAAGCGATTTCATGCCATTCGGCAATGTATCGGGCAGTGAAATGCTGAACCGGTCAGGTTTGCCGATTATCGGTACAATACTCGGATCGCCCAGCACAGCATAGGTCTCCCAGTAATACTTTTTTCTGAGCGATGCTGATGCGCTGACAGCCAGATTACCTGCGAAGTTAACCTGGCCCGTTGAAATATACCAGTCGGAGGCTGGTTCACTGTGTGTATGAAAAAGCCTGTCATATGCCCCCAGGCCTGTCTCAGTGTATTTCGGATCAGCTCCGGGAGACCCTGTTCCGATAGCCCAGTTGAAGTCTTCGTCCCAGTACGAATCGTTTGTGCACCCGATAAAGCCTATGGCACCTTCTCCCGAAGCCAGTACAATTTTGTTCCCGAATGAGGCAGTGTCATTGAACTGGGCTGTTCTGCATGCATTGCTGATAACGAAGGGGTACATGTCCTGGTTGTTGAAATTCTGTATGTCAGGTGATTTAATGTCAATATGAAGCCAGCCTGCCGAAGATCCGTGACCGGTATAGTTTATAAAGGATAGCCCTTTGGTAATGAGTTTCATTACTGAATCCTTCTTCGTAAATCCTTCCGGATAATAGAAATGGAATTCGTTGATCTTGTTGGTTGTGGTCAGATAGTTGCTGATTGCATATTTTACCTGTCCGTTCATGTAGTTTGCATAGCTTGCATCCTTGCCTGCAAATGCCAGCCCCCTTGAATAAAAGGTGTTTGTATCGGCGAACTGGAACTTTTCGTACTGAATGATCTTGCTTACAACCGATTTTACACCAGTGGTGTCAGTAGCCGGTATCCTTCCGATATACATATCGGGAATGTAGTCGCCGTTGCCGTCAAATTCACCATAGTATGTATCAGTCACATTTGCAGATCCGTAATATGGTATCCTTTTGGCATCGCCGATGATCAGGAGGTATTCGGGAGGATGCTCTTCTGATGCAGATGAATATATTTGTGATATGGATTCCTTTATAGTTTCACAGTCATTTCCTGCAAGACCCTCTCCGGCGTAAAGCACATGGATCCTGAACCCCTTCTGCTTTTTCCAGAGCAGCAGCGGTTCAATGAATTTTTTGAAAGATGTGTCTGTAAGAATGATCATTTCAACTGGCTGGTCTGAAAAACCCGGAATCAGGTCGGAAGGGTAATAATTGAGAACACCCTTACCCAGAGTCTCGTTGAACAATGCCGATTCAGTCACTGCTGATTTTGCCTCTGAAGTCTCACCTTTAGAGAACGTGACAGTAATCTTCATCGAGGTGATAACATTGAGGGTGTTGGATGAGGGATCATACCTTACCGGCGAGATTATAAGCGCTGACAACCGTTTGTTCCGCATTATACCAATGGATTCAATCCTGACTGTATCCGATTTTATAAAACCGCGTGTTGAGTAAAGCTTTTTATCGATGACGAACTCCGGTTTCTTGTTTTTGTCCTGTTTGGTTTCACCATACTGGGAAGGGAACAACTTAACACCGAAAGATTTGTCGGAAGGGGAAACCATCTCGCTCTTTATGTCTGTCAGTTTGATCGTGCAGGTGCTTCCCGCGGGAATTGAGATAAGCCGGCTCAGAACGGGCAGCCCTGGTTTACCGGGATCAGCCGTAAGGGTGTGACCCGGGGCCGAGAGCCTGTAAAATGATCCGTTTCCGGTTGTCAGCTCTTCAATATCAAGCTCAGGCAGTGAATAATCAATTATCACTGACTGACCCTGAGACTTAAATCCGGTATGCTTCAAATCACCTCTGAAAAGGTATTTGTAGCTTTTCCCGACCTGTCCTGAGGCAGAATAAAAAACAAACAGGAAAACGACCAGAATACCGGCGCTTTTGCCTTTCCCTAATTGCATCAATGTTAATTAATTAACACTGCCCTAAATTCCGATGGAAATATATTCAAAAATTTGATACGCACAGGATTTGTGTTTGATAAAATTTAAACTTCTTTAACACAAATGTTAACCGTTGTCCCTTTTTCAGATGAGCCGCCATCCCGGTCTGTAAAAAACCAAATCCCGGCTTCAACGAACTAATCCACCAATGAATGGACAAAAAACCATCTGTCTGAAGAACAAAAAGTTGTATATTGTGGTTTTAATATGTCGATGTAAGGAGGTGGTTCATTAAATGGAAATAAAATGAAAAAGATCTGTTTAACATTAATTTCTCTGACTATGACTGCTGCACTTTTTTCTCAAAGCATGCCGGAATCTGACACGATCAGAACTTCGGCAGGTGATGTGGAAATGTACTTTATTGGGCACGCATCACTTATGTTTAAATTGGGTAATTACGTTATCCATATAGATCCTGTTAAAAGCGAAGGGAATTACAGCGCCCTCCCGAAGGCGGACCTCATCCTCGTTACCCATGAACATTATGATCACCTCGATCCCGGGCTTATTGAAACGCTTCGGAAACCTGGTACTGTGATTATTTGTAATGCCGCATCGGCATCAAAGATACCCGGCGCCGAGATTATGAAGAACGGTGATGTAAAAACAGTCAATGGTATCACTATTGAAGCTGTTCCGGCTTACAACATTGTGCATGAAAGGGCAAAAGGGCAGCCTTATCACCCAAAGGGTGACGGCAACGGATATGTCCTTACAATCGGCGGTAAAAAGTTTTATATTGCAGGCGATACCGAGAACATCCCGGAAATGAAAGCTCTGAAGAACATTGACGTTGCATTTCTTCCGATGAATCTTCCGTACACAATGACTCCCGAAATGGTGGCTGATGCTGCACGTTCTTTCAAGCCCCGGATATTGTATCCTTATCATATGGGAGATACTAATCCAAATGAAATTGTTAAATTGCTCGCCGGTTCAGGAATTGAAGTAAGGATTCGAAAACTAAAATAAATCTTAAGATAAATCCCTTCGGAATTCCTTGCATAGCAATTGAAAAAGAGTATTATAACCAGGTTATATGAAAGAAAGGATCTCTCTCTTTTGTGCCGTCAGCCTTATTATGTCTGTGTGTGCAGCCCAGGAAATAACATTTCCGGCATTATCGGGATTCAAATTAAAGACAAGTTATCCGGTTTATACCCGCGACAATCTCTGGGATTTTATTGACGGTGCTGCCGACACATATCTGGCGTATGGCTTTGCCGACCTTCACGTGGCCGAATATAAGAAAGGCAAGGATGTCATCAAGGCGGAAATATACAGGCATTCTGATCCGATAAATGCATTTGGTATCTATTCATCTGAACGATCGCCATCGTTCAGGTTCAGTAACCTGGGTGCACAGGGTTACATCGTTGACGGTGCCATAAACTTTTTCAAAGGCAATTATTATGTGAAGATCAGAACTTATTCAAAAAAGGAAAAAACCTTGCAGGCAGCACAGAATCTGGCTCAGAGGATTGCATTAATGCTGCCCGGCGAATCTGCAATGCCGCCAGCGCTTTCCATGTTCCCGCCCGAAGGAAAAAAAGCAAATGAAGAGACTTACATCAATGAGAGTGTTCTTGGACACAGCTTCCTTTCCAGGGCATTCAAGGCTCAATATGAAATCGGCCCCGACAAATTTTCAATATATATTATTTTGGGCAGTTCTCCCGAAGCCTGCCGTAAAACGGTCGACACTTACGTGGCATCAACAGGCATTACACCTGTTGAAACGGGGGAGGGACGGTATATGATCTCCGACGGTTACAACGGTAAGATCTTCATTGCCTGGAATAATGACAGGATCGTCATAATATCAGGGCTGGCACAGGATCAGGCTGATATCGCAGCGAGGTATACAGCGGAAATTCTGAAATAAGTCCGGGGCATCTTTACCGGAAAAGGCCGGGACAGATTATCGTGGTTCTTATTACCGGTTCAAAGTGAGTAGAGACTGCTGTGGCAGTCCGAGCAATTGGCTCCCTTCCATGCGTCCCTGATATCGACCGGATGCCTGAATTCAAGGGTGTCCCTTACGGCTGTAACTACCATCGAACCCGGCTTGCCCTGACCGATAATTGTATGGCACAGGTTGCATTCGCGTGAAATGACTTTCCCGTCATCAGTTTTGAACGAATCATTATGGCACCGGAAACATCCGACCGTTTCAAGGTGTCCTATATGATCAGGGTATGCCTCATATGTAACTTTCATCCTCGGGAATTCGTTCTGGCTGAAACCTGTCTGGATTGCCGCTATTGCAGTATCTATCAGACTTTTATCCTTTAAATAGATATCTTTGAAATCCGACTGGTAGAAGGTCATAAGGCTATCGTGAATGACCTTGAACGCCGAGTCCCTTGTCGGATATACGTCTTTGAGGATATTCATTGAAACCTTCTTGACAAAGGGAAGAGACTTTGATATCCTACCGGTTATCATCGCTTTGTCAAAATATACTGAAGGCGAGCTGTACTTATGTGAAGGACGGTTGTGGCAGTCAATGCAGTCCATAGTGCGCGGCGTCTGGGTAGCAATGACCGAATCGGTGACGGGATTATCAGGATCCCTGAAGATTTCTGTTTTACCAGTTTTTTTATTTGTGAACTTCACATAGGTAATGACTTCACGCTGATCATTTTCAGAAAGATATTCTATGC
>JBAVOD010000034.1:0-1718 GCA_049691735.1 Bacteroidales bacterium | reverse complement strand
CCCTTACCATTTCAATTACTCGAATAAGTATTTGCCTTACCTCGATACAGTTAAGCTATATAATCCTTACACAAAACAGGAATCAACATTAGATACGCTTCTATCTCAGGATAAGACCAGTGCCTTCATTATTTACATTAACAACCAGATTGTCTGTGAGAAGTATTTCAGAGGCAGCACAGAATCGAAAGCATCATGTGTGTTTTCAATATCAAAATCAATTTTATCAGCACTGACAGGGGTAGTTATTTCAAATGGCTATATTCAATCTATCGATCAAAGGATAACAGATTTTATTCCTCAATTGAAAGGGAACGCAAACTTTAACCAAATAACAATAAAGCAATTATTGCAAATGTCCTCTGGTCTCGATTGGGAAAAAAATAAAACATTTGACGACGATGGAAAGTTTTATTACACTTCCAACATACGAAGGCTCATTGTCCGCCACAAACTGTGCAAGGTTCCCGGTTCCAATTGGGAATATAAAAATATCGATGCTGAGTTATTGGGTTGGGTTATTGAAAATGCGACCGGGTCGACACTTTCTGACCTGGTTCATAAGTATCTATGGGAGCCAATGGGGGCGGAATTTGATGCATACTGGAGCCTTGACTCAAAGAACGGCGTAGAGAAGGCAAGCAGTTCATTCAATGCCTGTGCCCGGGACCTGCTAAAGTTTGGTTGTATTTATTTGAATAACGGCAAATTTAATAACGAGCAGATAGTACCACAAAGCTGGATAGCTAATATCTTTGATATTCCGGCATCTCCAAATCAGCAACCCTTATTAAAGCATAATTTCTTATGGTGGATTCCGAATGATGGCGCTGATAGAGAAATTGTAGCAGACGGTTATTTAGGCCAAAGGGTTACCATTAACCCCAGGCACAACATTGTAATTGTAAAACTATCAGAAGCAAATTCGAATGCGAATCTGGATAAAGTTCTTTGGTATATCATAAATAGCGAAGCCTTGAGCAATACGAAATAGAGGAATGCTTCGCAGACCCGGTTGACAGCAGCCATAGTGCCGGTCTCCTGACTTACAACCTAATTACCAATCCCTTCAAACAAATTTGCATTTAAACTGTTACAAAATTATTACGCAGAACTCACATCCGTGAGCTGGACTTAGTCAGTATTCAATGAGAAGTCAGATGTATTTAAATAAAAACAATAAAATAACAGGATTATGGTTTCAGGTATTCAAAAAGAAAAAGCTGAAATGTTCTTGAAATTTCATCAGGACAAAGAAATTTTGGTTCTGTTAAACTCTTGGGACATAGGAAGTTCTAAATTAATAGAAGCATGTGGCTACATAGCAATCGCGACAACAAGTATGGGAATAGCTGCCTCTTTAGGTTATCCCGACTCCCAGGTAATACAATTGTCAGAAATGATTGAAGTTATAACGGGCATCGTAAATGCAGTTCAAGTTCCGGTAACTGTGGATATAGAAGCCGGATACGGAAAGAATTTAAATGAAATAATTGATTCGGTTAAAAAGATAATTGCAACAGGAATTGTTGGAATCAACATTGAAGACAGTATTGATTTAAATCCAGTTTTGGTCGAAGAGATGGAATTTTGTGAAAGAATATCCGCAATTCGCGCATTATCAGATTCACTGGGCTTTCATTTAGTCATTAATGCAAGGACTGATTCATTTTATACCTCGTCAGGTTCGCAAAGAGAAAAATTATCTGAATCAATAA
>JBAVOD010000033.1:0-5411 GCA_049691735.1 Bacteroidales bacterium | reverse complement strand
GGAATCAAGCTTAAACTCATCATCTCCGGGAAATTGAAGACTTCTGCCTTTGGCGCTGATAATACCGGCTGTCACTGTGGTGCCAAGATTGAAGGGATTACCGACTGCCAGCACCCATTGTCCGACCTGTAGATCATCGGAATTCCCGAACTTAATGACCGGAAGCTCTTTGACGTCAATTTTAATCAATGCAAGATCCGTATCAGGATCCCTGCCTATCAGCTTTGCCTTATATGTCTGTCTGTTATTCAACACAACGCCGATGGAATCTGAATTTTCAATTACATGGTTATTTGTGACAATATACCCATCAGGTGTAATTATTACACCAGAGCCATAACCGGTTACTTTTTGCGGAGGTTCTTTCAGATCGTGCCCATAAAAGAATTCGGTGATAGGATCATCGATTTCTTTTCCCGGTACAGTCGATCTTACCTTTACATGAGTAACCGATTGGATAGTCTGAGCTGCGGCAGGAACAAAATCTACCGGCGACTCCTGTGCCGGTGCTTCCGGTAACGATACGGCTGTGGCCCTGTAAGAGATTTCATTGCTGTAAGCCGTCTTTTCTGACTTACCAGTCAGGCGATCATAGATGATCAATGTTAGAAATGAACCAATTGCCACCAAAATTATGGCACCTACGAAATACTTTGTTTTCATACAAACTCGAGTTTAGTTAAATTATTTAATACAAATATTCTGAATCAGCCGTATTTCAAACTTGAAAGGGCTCCGCTACTAAAACCATTTTGATTGCCCGATTGTTTCGGACAATCAAGACTTTTAGCATTAAGAATACTTAATGTTACAAATGAGGTGGATTTTGATATCCGGGTTATTGATCTTTGGATGTGTGGTTTTGATATTGATTTATTTAGATTATTTAGCTTGTATCAATTAATTATCTTAACTTTGCTTAACCTAAACTCAGAATTATCTCATTGGATAAAAGTGAGGTATATACTGGTCAGGCCTGGGAAGCTGCCCTGGTAAAAATTCTTTTAAAGAATAAAGGGATTAATGTTTTGCTACGGAAAGACAAAGCCGCTGCTGCCGGGGAAAGTAGCTTAACATTTGGCGCCTGGGATACGGTAACAGTTTTAGTTTCGGATCCGGATTCCGAAAAAGCTAAACAGATCATTGCTGAGTACGAAAAAAAAGCCGCTGAGGATTATTTTCAGCCCTGAACATAATCCTTCCAAAAACCCGGTATTTCTCCAAAGAACTCTTTACCGATCTGTTTACAGCGGGTAGATATTTTCTAATTGTAATACCCGTTCAACTCTCTTTCAGCATAGTACCAATTGTCAAGTTCATCAGAGGAAGAATTGTCGTTCTCCTGATAGACCTCAAATGCCCTTTTGCGAATATCCTGTTCTGAAATTGTATTTTTAGGTTCTTTAGATACTTGTGTCAGGACATTACTGGTTTTTTTTGATTTATTAAATATGTTCTCCATAATAAAAACTTTAAAGTATCTAATTATAGACTTCAAAATGGTTATTTTGTAAATTACAAAGAATTTATGGATCTGTCATAACATAATTTATTTATTTTTAAATAATTACGATAACGTTATGAAAAAAAGGATTACTCTCCTGAAACTGTATAGCGGGTTAAACCAACAAAGGTTCAGCCGGCGCCTCAACCAGGTTTAAGTCGAAATTGTATTAATTACTTTCGTGAGAGAAATTATTTTCTATTTTTGCGGTCACAAATTACTGATGCATCACAGTAACTGTAAATGACTGTTTATTAATTAATTGGAATTTTTAGCCGGACAGGGGGAACTTTTTTGGAAAGTGAGCCCTTTGAGGAGTTTTTTATTTACCATTGATAATGAGTGCGATTTTGTTCCTGATTATATTATCCCTGACATTTGCTGTTTTTATTGTCCCTAAAACTTTCAAGTATTATTATTCATTGTTTCTGATAACGGGAGTCGTCATCCTTACATCAGTATGGTGTGTTAATGTACTCTCTGACAGCGGCCGGTCACTTACTTTGAATTTGGAATTACCCGCCTTACAAACAAGCCTGATCCTGACTCTTGACAGACTTTCGGCATTTTTTGTAATCGTTGTTAATATAACTGTATTTGTTGGTCTCCTGTATGCCGGGGGATACCTTAAACCATATTATCAAACCAAAAATTCCCTGCGATTTTCAATACATTTCTTCTCATATATCTGGCTTTACCTGTCGATGATCCTGGTAGTCATGATCCGCGATGGATTGTCATTCCTGATCGTTTGGGAGATCATGGCATTGTCATCATTCTTTCTGGTCATTTTTGATGCAGAGGATCGCACCATAATGAAAACAGGTATTAATTACCTGATCCAGATGCATGTCGGTATGTTTTTTATTCTGATTGCTTTTCTTATTGTTGACAAGGGAACCGGTCAAATGAGTTTTGATGCCCTGGGACAATATTTTTCCAGCCATTCCAATCTTTCGATCTTCATTCTTTTCTTTATCGGTTTTGGTGTCAAAGCCGGTTTTATTCCAATGCATAGCTGGCTTCCGATGGCACATCCTGCAGCCCCGTCACATGTGTCGGGGGTGATGTCGGGGGTGATGATAAAAATGGGTATTTATGGCATTCTGAGAGTTCTCATTTCTGTTCAGTACGATATGCTGTCTATTGGCATATTAATACTGGTAATATCGGTAATTTCAGGTGTTCTGGGGGTTATGATGGCAATCATGCAGCACGATATTAAACGGCTTCTTGCATATCACAGCATTGAGAATATCGGAATTATTGGTATCGGAACAGGATTGGGAATGATCGGTCTGGCAACAGGTAACCTGACGCTGAGTCTGCTTGGTTTTAGCGGAGGTTTGCTTCATGTCCTGAATCATTCCCTGTTTAAATCGCTTCTTTTCTTCAACGCCGGATCTGTATATCAGGCTGCACATACGCGGAATATTGAACAGCTTGGAGGATTGATGAAAAATATGCCTTATACGGCTGCACTTTTTCTTGCGGGCTCCCTGGCTATCTGTGGCCTGCCTCCGTTCAACGGCTTTATTTCAGAATATCTGATCTATCTTGGAATGTTCAAAAGCCTGTCTGCAGCTAATCTGTATCAATCCATCCTTGTTCTGGGTACTATAGTTGCACTGTCACTCATCGGAGGACTGGCCATTTTTTGCTTTACAAAAGCTTTCGGAATTGCATTTCTTGGAGAATCCCGCTCAGTGAAGTCATCAATGGCAAAGGAAGTCAGCAAAGGCATGATTTTCCCTCAGTTCATCACCCTGGCATTAATTGTTTTCATAGGACTGGCTCCGGTTCTTTTTGTAAGGCCGGTATTTGACATAATATCCCATACATTCAGTCTGCCCGACATTACCTCTTTCTCAGGTCCGGCATTAGCTAACCTTACACAGATAAGCATAATCAGCGGCCTATTTGTTGTTACTGTTATTATTCTGCTTGTTTACAGGTATTTTCATCTGAAATTAAAACAGGTATCAGCCGGGCCTACCTGGGGGTGTGGATATACAGCCGGCACACCCAGGCAGCAATACACCGCCACATCTTATACTTACAACTACAACCACCTGGCAAAGCCGATACTTCAGACAAAGAAGATCATGAAAGATATCGGTGATAATGAATTATTTCCCGGGGAACGGTCCTTCAGGACAAAGAATGAAGATATTTTTAAAAAGTTCCTGATTGACAAGCCCATAGAATTGTTTTCGAACCTTCTTAAAAGGATTGCTGTGATGCAGACCGGACTTATACAGCATTATATACTTTACGCTTTCATCTTTATGCTGCTTGTGTTCCTGTTGACCTATTTTAATTTGATCTGATGACTGGATTTATACTGATACTGGTTGGAGCATTTTTCTTTCCGGGGGTAATATTGCGGACTAAAAGCATTGCCTCGGGACGTAAAGGTCCCGGACTGCTTCAGCCTGTAAGAGACATCATAGTGCTGATGAACAAGGGCTCGGTGTTCAGCAGAACAACAGGGATCATATTTCAGTTAGCGCCGGTGATCACACTTTCAAGTATTTTCTGTGCAATACTGGTACTCCCGTTTGCCAATCAGAAAGCAATAATATCGTTTGACGGCGATTTCATATTTTTCGCTTATCTGCTGGCGCTCGGTAAATTCTTTGCCATCATTGCAGCACTCGATACAGGCAGCAGCTTTGAGGGGATGGGAGCTAACCGTGAGGCATTTTTCTCAATGCTGATCGAACCTGCTTTCTTTATCCTGCTTGCCACTTTTGCGATGTTTACAGGGTATACATCCTTTTCCGGTATTTTCAGTCATTTCTTCATTACCGGAGGTCACTATATATTAATATTCAGCATCATAGGTTCTTATCTGTTCGCTCAGATAGCCATGATCGAGAACAGCCGCGTCCCGGTTGATGACCCGAAAACTCATCTGGAGCTTACAATGATCCATGAAGTAATGATCCTTGATAACAGCGGATTTGATAAGGCGCTGATCCATATCGGAACATACCTGAAATTCTCAATTTATGGTGCTTTAATTTATAATGTGATCGTACCGGCCGGATGGAACGTATTTCTGCAGATTGCACTGTTCGCGGTGATTCAGGCAGTATTTGCAATGGTCATTGGACTCATTGAATCGTTCAGGGCTAGGAACAAAATGAATCTGAATCCTAAATACATTCTCATTATCTCTTCCATTGCCTGGATAGCATTTATGATAATTCTGATATTGACTGATAAACTGGCATAGTCCTTAATAATGGTAAATTATCTTATAGTCCTGTTTGCAATTACACTTGTCTACTTTGCTGCCGCTGAAAGATTAATAGTATATAGCAGGCTTATCGGCCTTCAGGGGTTATTATTATGTGGCATCGCTTTCTTCGAGCTCAAGGAAGTGAATACTGCCAACCTTATATTCATTGTGGCAGAGTCGTTGATTTTTAAAGCCATACTGATCCCAAATCTTCTTGTAAGGATCATTAAGCGGTCAGGAGTCACTAAAGTCCACAGCCTGGCTATACCCGGATTTTATTTGCTCATCATGTCGATATTCGCATTACTGATAAGTGTCATCCTGGCAAATTCGCTCATTAATCCCTATGTAAATACGATTTATATGGTCATCGCTCTGTTTGCATTGATAACCGGCTTACTACTCATTGTCACTCACAGGCTTATCATCTCTCATCTCATAGGATTCCTGATCATTGAGAATGCAGTTTTCATCTTTTCGCTGGCAATTGGGAATGAGATGCCTATGCTGATCAACATCGGGATTCTGCTTGATATATTCGTGGGAGTTTTGATCCTGGGATTTTTTGGACTGCGGCTCAAAGCGCACACAAATGAGCTGACCATGTTAAAAGATTAGGTTATGACGCTTTTATTGTTTTTTATCACTTCGGCATTAATG
>JBAVOD010000032.1:0-2095 GCA_049691735.1 Bacteroidales bacterium | reverse complement strand
TGCAGTAACCCTTACTGGTCTGCGGGATGCTATTA
Organism: Bacteroidales bacterium; assembly: GCA_049691735.1. Taxonomy (GTDB): domain Bacteria; phylum Bacteroidota; class Bacteroidia; order Bacteroidales; family VadinHA17; genus LD21. The sequence goes on along the minus strand of JBAVOD010000032.1, from coordinate 2,060 downwards.
AAAACCAGGGAATAGCAGTAGAGGAAGCTGAAATCGTACTTGCCGAATCAAAATATGAACCCCCTGCCACAATCCGCCAGGCTGAAATAGCGCTCAACAAACAGCAGCGCGCCCTTGAGCAGGCTCGTAAGAACTATTCACTTAAAAGAGCGCAGGCCCTGACAAACATTACGCAGAATAAGAGACTCTATACTGACGGACGGGAACTTGTAAAAAACCTGCAGGACTTCCTCGCGAAGTTTACAATAACTGCCCCGTCATCCGGAATGGTTATTTACAAGGAGGAATTCAATGGGGCAAAAAGGAAATCAGGATCTACCGTCAATCCATTTGACAGGATTATTGCAACCCTCCCTGACCTGAGCTCCATGATCTCCAAGACGTATGTCAGCGAAATCGAGGTAAACAAAGTCAGACCGGGAGAGAAGGTAAATATTACAGTTGATGCGATGCCCGGTAAATCCTGGGCTGGAACAGTCTTTGATGTGGCAAATATCGGAGAACAGCTCGAAAATTCGGATGCGAAGATGTTCGAGGTACTCATTAAAGTTGATGGGGTTAATCCTGAACTCCGGCCCGATATGACCACCTATAACAAGATAATTATCAGCTCCTATAATGACGCCATTTATGTTCCTACAGACTGCGTATTTACAGGAGCAGACAGTATACCATTCGTATACAAAAAGAATAAAACAAGGCAGGTTGTAGTACTCGGGGATATGAACGAAAAGAATATTATAGTAAAGGAGGGCCTTGAGCCGGGCACATCCGTCTACGTTATTCCACCTGAGGAACCATGGAAATTCAAGCTTGTGGGTAAAAACCTGATCGCAAATCTGAAATAACCATTTAGTCTCAGATATCTGATATTTAGAGATCTTTATTCATGACAACCAGAAACCACCCACGGCCGCAAGCCGGATTCGGGTGGTTTTGACGTTTTGCAGAGGTTCATCAGTTGAATTGCAAACCCGGTTCGGGCGTTTTTCATCAAACCTTGTCATAAACTTCACGTATTTCGTCAAATATCCGCGGAACAGCCAGGCGAGTGTCGCACCCTTTCTCACTCCATGATTATCAATGTTTTATTATCAATTTCCCTTTTTCGGGGAGTTTCTTTCAGGTAATTGCTTCAAAATCCTATGTTGTTGACAGCAAAACATACTCCCCCGAGAACCTCTCCCCTGTCTGGTGGGTAGTAAGTAAGGGAGAAGGATCGATTGACCACTGCCTCGGGATAGGATTTAATTTCTATAAACCTGCAGAAAATGAGATTGGAGAATTTGACCTGATAAAGTGGGGTAAATTAGAGGATGTGAAGGGGGAAATGACAACTTTCTACTCCTTTGAAGATCAGACAAAATACCTGAATGTGATCATTTCACTTGATGAAGAGGACATGTGGTTGTCCAAATCCTATCTGTATGTTGGCACACTTAAGGGCCTTGAGGACTACTATGCCTATGAATACGATGGAAAGCCATGCTACAAGTTTTACAACTGGTTTTTCACCATGGATGAACCTTCAAACATCCATCACTTCAAAATTGCGGTTGGGGATATCGTGCAAAAATAAGTATCCTGTTACTACAGTGAAGATTAGAGGCCGTCTCAAAACAAAATTGAGACGGTTTTCTGTTTATATGTAAATTTGATGTCAGACCTCAATCTCTGGACAGTTCAGGCACTTGAACTGGGAGATGGGAAAAGCCCCGGTGATCAGTGAATCATCACCTTACTGATTCATACCCGTCAGGCACCCCGTTCTTCGACATAACGATCTGCCATACCTGGTTTCCATTTCCTGCCCTGAATCCGCCAGCTGACGAAAGAAGGAAGAATTTCCATAATCTGAAGAACCGTTCCGGATACTTATCCCTGATCCTGTCCCAGTTCTTTATAAAATTGGCATACCATGCCATAAGCGTTTTATCATAAAAAGCGCCGAAATTATGCCAGTCGTGCATCACGAAAAAGCCCTCGATTGCCCGGCCTATCTGTGCAATTGACGGCAGCATGCCGTTCGGAAATATATACTTATGAGTCCAGGGATTTAT
>JBAVOD010000031.1:0-4850 GCA_049691735.1 Bacteroidales bacterium | reverse complement strand
AGGCCTTAACGGATCAGGGAAATCAACTCTTATGAAGATCATCGCCGGGGTCGAAAAGGAATACCAGGGACAGGTTACATTTCTGCCCGGCTATTCTGTCGGATACCTGCCCCAGGATCCGCTGCTTGACGATAACAGGACAGTCCGCGAGGTAGTAGGGGAAGGATTGAAGGAAGTGACAGGCCTTATCAGGGAGTATGAAGAGATCAATGCATCATTCGGCGACCCGGCGGTGTATGAGAACCCCGACAGGATGCAGAAACTCATGGACAGACAGGCTGCACTTCAGGAAAAAATAGAGTATCATGACGGATGGAATATCGATCATAAGCTCGAAAGGGCAATGGATGCACTCAGATGCCCGGCGAGCGATGCCGGTGTCAACATCCTTTCGGGAGGAGAAAGAAGAAGGGTTGCCCTGTGCAGACTTCTGCTGAGCCAGCCCGATATCCTGCTGCTCGACGAGCCTACAAACCATCTTGACGCCGAATCGGTCCAGTGGCTTGAGACCACACTCAGGCAATACCAGGGTACGGTCATCTGCATTACACACGACCGCTACTTCCTCGATAATGTCGCAGGCTGGATCCTTGAGCTCGACAGGGGAGAAGGAATCCCGTGGAAGGGCAACTATTCGTCGTGGCTTGAACAGAAAGCTAAAAGACTTGCAGTTGAGGAAAAGGGCAATATAAAGAGACGGAAGATACTTGAAAGGGAACTTGAATGGGTGAGGATGTCGCCAAAAGCCAGGCATGCCAAATCGAAAGCCAGGCTTGGAGCTTATGAGAACCTTCTCAACCAGGATGTAAAAGACAAGGAAGAAAGACTCGAGATCTTCATACCAAACGGTCCACGGCTCGGCGATAAGGTCATAAGAGCGGAACACGTTGCCAAATCGTTCGGCGACAAGCTGTTGTTCGAAGATCTGGATTTTAACCTTCCTCCCAACGGAATTGTCGGGGTAATAGGGGCGAATGGTGCAGGTAAAACTACACTTTTCAGGATGATCATGGGGCAGGAAAAGCCAACCAAAGGAAAGTTTGAGATCGGTGACACTGTAACTATCGGATACGTCGATCAGGCACATGCGGCCATCGATCCGGCAAAGACAGTCTATGAGGTCATATCAGGAGGACAGAATGACATCATGGTTGGTAACCGGCTTATTAACGCCCGGGCTTATGTATCAAGGTTCAACTTCACAGGTGCCGACCAGGAAAAGAAGTGCGGAGTTCTTTCCGGAGGGGAAAGGAACAGGCTTCACCTTGCGCTTACACTGAAATCAGGTGCAAATGTCCTGCTTCTCGATGAACCCACGAACGATATTGATGTAAACACCCTCAGGGCGCTTGAGGAAGGTCTTGAGAACTTCGCGGGATGTGCCGTCATAATATCTCACGACAGGTGGTTCCTCGACCGTGTTAGCACGCATATGCTTGCCTTTGAGGGTAATTCAAAGGTAGTCTGGTTCGAGGGTGCCTATTCGGACTATGATGAAAACTACAGAAAGCGTGTGGCCGATACAACCCCGGCACGGATAAAGTATAAAAAACTTTCATGACCCTGCCGGGGAACAGAGGTCATCCTAAGGTTTGTCAATGACTATCCTTTTCTTCTGATTTGCTACTTTATAGCCGATGAGGAATGCCATCCCGGCCGTTTTTTCCATCTTGTCGTAATCCACTTTATCGGCATCATCACGCGGGCCGTGCAGGTCGGCATGGATCCCCGAGTGCAGCAACAATGACGGAACCCCCTTCTGCCTGAATGGGATGTGATCGCTGCTTCCGAATGTGAGATCCTTCCCCTTGTCGATTACCCTGATGCCTGCCTCCCGGGCCGATTCATTCATCAGACTTATGAGTTCTGAGCTTTCATGGGCCGAATAGACATAGATCTCGCCGGGCTGACTTACATCCAGGTCATATCCGTAAAGTTTTCCGGTATCTGAAGGCATTTTTGATCTGCCAACCATGTCCATATTGATATCCACAAGTGTCTTTTCAAGAGGCATCAGGGGATTCGTAGTATAATACTCTGATCCAAGCAGGCCTTTCTCCTCGCCGTTAACCCATGCAAAAACAATCGTTCTCAACGGCTTTTGCTTCAGCTTCATAAAAGCATCGGCAATTCCAAGCATAGCTATTGAACCGGAAGCATCATCGTCGGCTCCGTTATTTATCTCGCCATTACTGCCAATGCCCGTATGATCGAAATGAGCTGTATAGATTACGCATTCCTTCTTCAGCCCGGGGTCAGATCCTTCAACAATCCCGATAACGTTCGGAGCTGAATATTCGGATTTATTTACAGCAGCTTTCAGTGTAACTGAAATATCAGGCACTTCAACCGAAACGGGCTTACCTGTTGATTTAATCTTTGCCTGCATTTGCCCGAGGTCACTGCCTGTCGGTCTGAGAAGCAAGTCGGCAGTATGTCGGGTTATGAACGCCAGGTGGACCGGAAGCGACATAACCTGCTTTCCCTTAAGGGTTACAGATTCGGAAGGAAGCATTTCTGCAATTCCTGATGAATAAGCATCTTTGAATCCGGTCGAAGGATTGTAAACAAAAAGGATACCTTTGGCGCCCCTGATAATTGCAGCCATTATTTTTGGTGATTCGGTGTTTTCATCAAAAGATTGGACTCCCGATCCAGTGGACAGAGTGTCGGGACTGCCTGTCATTATAAGGAGTATTTTGCCTTTGAGGTCAAGATCACCGAAATCATTATAGCTCTTGTCCTTGTTAAGAACCCCGTAGCCACCGAATACAAGCTTACCTGATAGCTCCCCACCCTGACTTGCCGAGGGTAGCGCAAGGTACATGACGGAATCGGTAGTAAAAAAGGTTTCGCCACCAGCTCCTGTCATCTTCAGAAAGGTATTTTCTTTGTCCAGTTTTGTGGCTACCATCGAAACAGGCTGGAAATAATCCGAAGCTCCGGGAGCCGGCTTCAGACCGATCCTCATGGCGTTGGTCTTGAGATACAAAGCTGCAGCATTATTTTGTATTGTCCCGGTTTCACGTCCGGCAAGTTCATCGGAGGCGAAGAACATCATATACGATCTGAAATCGCCGGCGGTTATCAAAGCCAGGCTTTTCTTCTGCGCCTGAGAAATTCCGGCAAATGCTGTAAACACGATAATAAGCCAAAGGGTCTTTTTCATTTATTTTGTTTTAATGGTTCAGGATCTGGCAGGGTATCACAAGGATCAGACAAAAGTAGTTCTGAATTTAAGGTGATCTTCCCCGCATAGTTTTTTGACCAGCCTTCTTGCCGACATGATTGATGTGGGCAGTCCTCCTCCCGGTTCAACCCACTGGCCGCACATATAGAAATTGTTCAGTCCGGGCAGCGTTTGCTCCATAGGTTTGAGGAGCACCTCCGAATTACCGGGAGTGATGAGCCAGCCTTCAAAGCTTCCTTTCCAGTTGCCGGTATACCTTTCAAAAGTCATAGGTGTAGCCACATCGATCATTTCAATCAGGGATGATATCCCCTGGAAACGCTGGTCAAGCGCTTCAATTATCTTTTCTGCGATCTCATCCTTTTTCTTAAGGTAGGCTTTTCTGTCGCCAGCAAGCTCCTTCCAGTAATCGTAACTGGTCTCCAGCATTGTTATCATTGCAGTTTTACCTGCCGGTGCCATAGAAGGATCGTGATTGAATATCTTAACAGCTAACCTTTCATGGATCCTGTCCCCAATTTGCAGAGGGACTTTGAGCTGGTAGCTGATTCCCGAAACAATCGCAGGAATTTCGTTGAAAACACGATTTACGCCCAGACCGATAAAGATAAGCGGAGGGAAGACCGGCCATTTATCATAGATGCCGCGGATCTTATCATCAATGTATTTGCCACCGAGCATCCTGAATATTGTGGAATAGCCATCGGCACATGAAATGACCCTCGAAGCCCGGTGTTCAGAACCGTCCTCAAGGCTTATTCCGGTAGCCCTGTTATTGTCAGTGATTATTTTAGTGACACGCTTACTGTAGTGAATTTTGCCGCCAAGTACCTTGAACCTGTCTTCAAGCGCCTTTGACATGGGCAGAGAACCGCCAACCGGGTAGCCGGCATTCCTGTCAGTGAGGTATGCGAAGGTTGCCAGCACGAAAAAGATAGAGAATTCAGGTAACCACATCTCTTCAATTGCCTTCCTGAGGAGCGGATCACTGAATTTTGCGGCAAAGTCAGCGCATGTTAATTTCAGCCATCTTTTGATTTTGGCACCGTGCCATATAAATGTAAAAACCAGCCTTATCTGCTTAAGAATTTTTTCAGGCAGTGGCAGATTTTGAGATGGCAGATCAAATGCACGGCAGATCCTGATTCCCCTGGTGAATTCTTTAATTGCTTTCGTATCAGCCGGAGAAAATTCGATCAGATGCTTCTCAAGGCGGTCGACATTTGAATAAAATACTACTTTCCGACCTTCCGGTCCCTCCACTTCCATAAACTCGTCCGAATTGACAAATTCCCTGCCCTGTGCCACCCCAACTTCCTGCCAGAAATCGTGAATCATCGAGGCAGGAGAAGAACCGACAAGCCAGTGAATGCAGCCGTCAATGGTGTAACCCTTCCTGTCCCACGAAGTGCACAGACCGCCGGGTTTATCATGCAGCTCAAATATCTGCGCATCATATCCGTTCAGACGGGCGTAAATACCCGCAGCCAGCCCCGCAAATCCGGCGCCGATTATAATGATTGATTTATCGCTTTTACCGTCTTCCATTGACTCAGGGCGTTTTCAGGTTCAGGTCGTTTATTGTTATTGTGCTTCAAATTTAGCGTTTGTTATTAACTAATGCTAAAAATGTAGCTCACTGTTTTCTATCGCTGTATAC
>JBAVOD010000030.1:0-10324 GCA_049691735.1 Bacteroidales bacterium | reverse complement strand
AGTTATCCCTCAGAGGCCCAGGCTTCGGCTGCCCTCACTGCCCGGTGCCATCCCCTGATCAGAGACGAAGTCCTGGCTTCAGGCATTTGCGGAATGAACACTTTTTCGGGCTGCCACTGGGACCTGATCTCATCAATGCTTGTCCAGTACCTGACGGCAAGGCCGGCAAGATAAGCTGCGCCGAGGGCAGTTGTCTCGGTTATTTTCGGACGGATTACCTTAACCCTGAGCAGATCGGACTGGAACTGCATCAGATTATTGTTTACGGTGGCTCCTCCGTCAACCCTCAACTCGCTTATTTCAATTCCCGAATCCTTCTGCATTGCCTCAAGGACTTCCAGGGTCTGGTAGGCAATACTGTCGAGAGCGGCGCGTGCAATGTGAGCCGAACTGCTCCCCCTTGTCAGTCCCACCATGGTGCCCCTTGCGTGCTGGTTCCAGTGAGGAGCTCCGATCCCTGCGAAAGCGGGGACAAAATATACGCCGTCACTTCCTTCAACAGTAGCGGCAAGCTTCTCAACATCACCCGAATTTTTGATGATACCCAGTCCATCGCGTAACCATTGTACCACGGCGCCGGCAATGAATATACTTCCCTCAAGGGCATAGCTGGTTTCACCTGCTATAGACCATCCAATTGTTGTCAGAAGCCTGCTCTTTGACTCTGTCGGTTTGCTGCCGATATTCATCACCATGAAACAGCCTGTGCCGTAAGTGTTCTTTACCATCCCCGGTTCGGTGCACATCTGGCCGAAGAGTGCTGCCTGCTGGTCGCCCGCTATCCCGGCTACCGGTATTGCCGTCTCAAAATGCCCTGAAGTCTCGCAGTATACCTCGCTCGATGACCTTACCTCCGGCAGCATTGATGCCGGAATATCGAATATCTTCAGAAGCTCATCATCCCATTTCAGGGTATGAATGTTAAAAAGCATTGTTCTGGATGCATTCGAAACATCAGTTATATGAAGTTTTCCACCTGTCAGGTTCCAGACAAGCCACGAATCGACTGTGCCGAATGCCAGCTCTCCGTCGTCGGCCAGCCTTCGTGCGTCCGGAACATTATCCAGTATCCAGCGTATCTTTGTGGCCGAAAAATAAGCATCAATAATAAGACCGGTCTTATCCATGATGGTCCTGCTTTTCCCTCCGTTCTTGAGCATGTCGCAGAAATCCGCAGTTCTTCTGTCCTGCCAGACTATCGCGTTATATACAGGTTTGCCCGTAACTTTATTCCATACGATGGCGGTCTCCCTCTGGTTTGTGATCCCGATGCAGGAAATGTCGATGCTTTTGAGACCGGCGTGGCTCAAGGCTTCGTCGGCAACTGCCGCCTGCGTTGACCAGATCTCACCGGGATCATGCTCGACCCAGCCGGGTTTCGGATAAATCTGGGTGAATTCCTTTTGGGCGGTTGAAACCGGAAGTCCCAGTCTGTCAAAAACTATTGCACGCGAACTGGTTGTGCCCTGATCAAGAGCCAGTATAAAATCTTTCATAGCTTTATATTTCGATAATGAAGTGTTTTAGAGATAATTGGTTGTCAGTTTACTGTAACTTTCAAGCTGTCTGGTTTCCCATTCCTTTCCAAATCCCAATTCCCCGGCCATAATTGAAGCAACTTCGGGAGCGGCAGCTAAGCTTGCCCTGACATCAAGGAACAATGCCCTTGTCCTCCTTGCCAGAATATCCTCAATTGTAAGCGGCATTTCATTCCTGCAGATCCATACTATTTCAGCCCTTGTATAGGGTAGTTCCGCATGGATCGTTTCACCCAGAGAAGGGTCATTTTTTATAAGATCCACTATCTCGTATGCATGGTTCCCGTAAATCATGAGCCGGCTTCGTTCCGGGTACTTCGCGCCTGGATACAGGCTAAAGTTACCGGTTATGCATTTCCTGGAAGGAAGGATTCCCGCCCTTATTGACCTGTTTAATGTTTCTTCTGCCATACGCCTGTAGGAAGTCCATTTCCCGCCTGTTACCGAAAGCAAGCCTGATCGTGACAGGGTTATTTTATGCCTTCTCGAAATCTCCTTTGTTGCTTCGGGATTATCGGGATCAGCTGCCAGAGGCCTTAACCCTGCGAATATTGAAAGAACATCCTCTCTTCGGGGGGGTCTTGAAAGATATTTTCCTGCATTTCTGAGTATGAATCCTATCTCCTCTTCAAGGGCCTTTGGCTCAAGTGCAATGGTGCCAAGGGGTGTATCAGTGGTACCGACAACAACTTTTCCGTACCAGGGAATTGCAAAGAGGACTCTTCCGTCATCGGTGCGGGGAATCATTATTGCCGACCGGCTTCTGAGGAACGAGCTGTCAAGAACAATGTGGACCCCCTGACTCGGACGGATGGTAGGCCGCGACCCCGGATCATCCATCTTCAGAATAATATCGGCAAATACCCCTGTTGCATTTATGACCAGTCTGCTCCTTACTGAGTATTCTTTTCCTGAATCAAGGTCCTTGGCAATAACCCCGTTGATCTTTCCTGCTTTATCTTTTGTCAGATCCCTAACCCTGAAATAGTTAAGGACAGTCGCACCATTTTCGACACATGCTTTTGCCAGGGCTATTGCCATCCTGGAATCATCAAACTGACCATCGTGATAGACAATTCCACCTTTCAGACCCTCACCTTTCAGTAGCGGCAACCGCGCAAGCACCTTCTTTTTATCTATGAAATAAGATTTCCCCAGGCTCAGACGCCCGGCAAGAAGGTCATAGAATTTAAGGCCTGTCGTATAAAGGATGACGTCCCGGAATGTATAGACAGGGATGACAAACTCCTGATCCTCTGTAAGGTGAGGAGCATTCTTAAGCATTAAGCCCCTCTCACGGAGGGCCTCCTTCACGAGGAGAATATCACCCTGGGCAAGGTAGCGTACCCCTCCGTGTACCAGCTTTGTGCTGCGCGAAGAGGTTCCTTTGGCAAAATCGGATTGTTCAAGCAGCAGGGTTTTGTACCCCCGTAAAGTTGAATCAAGCGCAGTTCCCAAACCGGTAGCACCTCCGCCGATAACTATGACATCCCATCTCTGATCCCCATCCGGAATGTTATTTATCAGTGTTTTGCGGTCCATGAATCAGGTTACTTCAAAGAGATTGCCTTTGTTTTTTCCCGGGGGATGCCCGGCATTATACCGGGGCGGGCTGGTCACAGTAAGCAATATGAGTATCCTCTCTACGACTCAGTATCAAAGCTATCGCATTCGCGGTAAGCCTGTATGACACGCGCCTCACCCTCGAGGGTGTCTCTCTTGCTTATCCCGTGCTCCATGCAGAGAGTACCGTCATACTTCTTACCATAGAGGTATTTGAAGATGTTCCTGTAGTTGATCTCTCCTGTTGTCGGCTCATTTCTGCCCGGGCTGTCACCAAGATGAAAGGCTCCGATCTCACTGTAAGCTGCTTCAATATTGGGTATAAGGTTGCCCTCGCTTATCTGCTGGTGATACAGGTCGTTTACTATTTTGCACGAAACTCTGTTCACCGCCCTGCAGATTGCGTATGCCTGAGGAATGCCTGTCAGGAATAATCCGGGGTGATTGATGTAGTTATTAAGTGGTTCAACGACAATCGTCACACCCTCCGGTTCCATAACGTCACAGCAATACCTCAGGTTATCGATCGCATTTGCAGTCTGGTAATCTCTGTGAAGTTTGACATCATATCTGCCGAGAACAACAAGCGCAAGTTTGGCACCAGTCCTCTTTGCTACCTCGACACCCTCCTTCATATTGGCAATCAATGCATCACGGATCTCCTGGTTATTAAGCACAAAGTCGGTTTTTCCCGAATCGGCGCGAAGTACGAATGGCCCAAAGTCCATGTTGAGACGTTTCAGCTCGTCCGCAATCCTGATCTGATCCTCGGGAGTACGCTGCATCAATCCGTTATCAAAGACTGCTGTGAAACCCTGGTCGTGGCAGAATTTGATGTTATCGATGGGATCCTGCCCGGCATGTTGCCTGAACATACCAATGCCGGGAGCATATTTAAGCCTGAAAGGTTTGATGTCGTCGGCCGGCTTCTGCGGGCCCGGTGACCGGGATATTCCGATAAAAGGAGGAGCTGCCAGGATAGCAGCACCCGTAGCCGTAGCTTTTTTTATGAAGTTCCTTCTAGATTCATCCATAATAAGAATTATTTAGGCCCTGATTTCAGGTTGCTTTTCTTTTTACTTCTCTTTCAGCATTTGCCTTTTCCCTGGCAGCCACTTCTTCGGGCGTAGGTGGCGTATAGGGAATACCCGGCAGTGGAACACTCTTAGTTATATCAACCGGCCCAAATGCGAATACCGTTGGACCAAGCTTCAGGTCGGAGTTCATCATTTCTTCGTATGTTGTCTCCTTGCCTGTATAAGCCGAAATGCGGCCCATGATAGCTGTCAGGGTTGAAATAGCGGTATTTTCGAGCTCATTGAATGGTTTGCCGGTACGGATGGCAGTCACGAGGTCGATATGCTCCTGTACATATGGGTCAACGCTAACCCTGTTTGTTGGTTTACCTTCCTTGTCGAGGGGGTAAGCATATTCCCAAAGCTCAGTCCCGGCTAGGTCAACAATCGTATTCTGGCAGTTGGTCGAGCCCTTTGTTCCCTGAAGTCTTTCTGAGACATTATTTGCACAGCCGTTGATCTGGCGGCACATGCTGTGTACATGGAAGCCGTTGTCGAAAACAAAGTCGGTCCCGAAATTATCATACTGGTCACCTGTAACGCGGCGAAGCCTTGAACCGAACGACACAGCCCTGGTGGGGTGTATACCGAGGAACCAGTTCATAACATCAAGATTATGAACATGCTGCTCAACGATATGATCTCCCGACAACCAGCACCAGTTGACCCAGTCGCGGATCATCCATTCCATCTCGCTCCATGTCGGATTATTTTCGCGGAACCAAAGCATTCCCTGATTCCAGTAAACATTACCACCTGTTAAATCGCCAATCAAACCCTGCTGTACCTGCTGCCAGTTTGAGACGTAATCGCGCTGATGGCGGCGCTGTGTCCCTGTGACTATACATAATTCCATCCCCTCGGCTTTCTTTGCGGTTGCCATGACTGATCTGGCACCGGTTGGGTCGACACATACAGGTTTTTCGCTGAAAATATGTTTTTTAGCCTGTACCGCAGCAGCCAGGTGTTCCGGTCTGAAGAACGGAGGCGTTGCAAGAATAACAAGATCAACGCCTGCATCGATAACCTTCTGATAAGCATCAAAACCTACAAAGCAGTTTTCAAGAGGCACTTCCTGCTGTTTTTCTTCAAGTATCCTGGCTCTGCAGTTATCAAGCCGGTCCTGGAACGTATCGCCAAGGGCAACAATCTGCAGATTCGGGCCTGCACTCAGGAAATTAATTGCAGCTCCGGTCCCGCGGCCACCGCATCCGATAACGCCGGCTTTAAGGACGGGCCCGTCAGGTGCCTGATCCAGGAAGTTTGGTATAGCAACGACTTTCTTTGGTTCACGGGCGCAACTTGTAATGATGGTCGGTACCATAGCGCCGGCTACGCCCACGGCTGCTGCCTTACCAATAAAATTACGTCTTGAAATACTTGACTTTTTCATGTTAGTTAGGGTTTATGAAAACTAAAAAAATACCTGGTATTCAACGATACAGTTTATAACCAAATGTAAATATAGGGAATCAAATATCCAAAAGTCAGGAATATTTTATACTTTTTTAACAACGAATGGAATAATCGCTACAGGGGAGGAGATTTAGGGATGACCACAAGGGAAGGACTTTTGAGACAGCCTCACTGGGGATGCCGTTCCGTTTCATCCAAAGATTCCTGCCCTGGAATTGTGCTGTTACCCGTTTTTCCGTCAAATTCACACACAACCCTTAAGCCTGCATTAAAGCAATCGGAATACCACCAGATGCTTTTTGGTATCTGCGGATCCGTTCTGAGCCAGGCATCTGTCCTGGTATAATCCCTGGCTGCACTTCTTACTGCCCCGGCGGGACTCAGGAATGTACCCCCGCGGATCACATGCTCCTCGCCGCTTTCAGGTCCTTTCGGATCCTTAACTACTCCTGAGGGATATTTCGAATATGCATCAGGCTGGTACCAGTCGGAACAGAATTCAGCCACATTCCCGGACATATTTTTCATGCCCCACGGATTGGCTTTTACAAAATCGGGCTGTTCTGTTTTAGCCGGGTTGTTGCCCCTGTAAACAACATATGTATTTATGACAGCAGTATCATTACCGAGTATTTTCGAAAGTATCCCTGTCCGCTCAAATTTTTTGGGATCACCCGGGAAGAAATATGGTGTTTCTGTTCCTGCCCTGCAGGCGTATTCCCATTCGGCTTCAGTAGGCAGACGGTAAGTTTTGCCGGTTACAAGCGACAGCCATTGGCAATATACTTCTGCCGCATGGAATGTAAATGAAATTGCAGGTCGTGTTCCCATGCCCCATCCCTGGTCGGGCTGGCCGTAAGGTGGTGTCGCACCTGAAATTGCATCAACTTCCGATGCCTGCAAGCCGCTTCGCACCCCTTCAGTGTCGGTACTCCGGCCCTCTGCTGCCGTCTGGACATAAAAGGCAAGATATTCATCCCAGGTCACTTCAACCTCTCCCATAAAGAACTGGCTGATCCCAACCTCCCTCACCGGTCCCTCGTCAGGCTTTCTGAACGGTTCTGTTTCGGGGCTTCCCATCATGAATGTTCCTCCGGGGATTGCGATCATGTTGAACGTTACCGATGACTTTGGTATCTTTTCAATGAAGTTTTTAAACTCAGTAACGGAGGCAGGGTTTGTAAACACTTCTTTAACAGCAGATACTGTTCCGAAAGTCTTATTGCTTCCGTGGGTATATCCTCCGATATAGTGACCTGCATTCAGATGGCAGTTTATGCATGCCAGATCCGGAGTTTTCTTCTGCTGGTCATAATAGAGATGTGCATCTTCTCCAGCCTTCGTGAGTTCAGGAGGGAAAAGGTTTACATGGCAGTCTGTACATGTATTATCATAAACATAAGTACGGGCCATTTCCAGCTGCCTGCTTCCTTCCCAGTCGATGGAAGCTGAGTCCTTCGTCCAGTAACTCCACAGATCGTGCAGGCCGGTCTTTGCCTTTGCCCAAAGGTAACCATGTCCCCTGGGCGGCAAGTGACACTCAACACATGCTGTCCTCATTCCTGATCTGGTTTCATAATGAACCGACCGCTTCCATGAAGCATCAGCCATGGGATGGATATGGCACGATACACAGTATTCATTTGTTGATGTGGCCCTGATTGCCCTGCCGCCGCCGAGTATAACCAGAGCACCTATGACAATGCCGGGAACGAACCAGACCAGGAATTTCTTCATAAATCAAAAAAGTGCCTCAAGATAAAAAATTATCTTAAAAATATAACCGGCAAAATGAATTTTCCCCTTTTGTTGCCCCTCCAAATCTCCCCTGAAGGGGCGACTTTGCTTATCTGCTGTCTTTTTGCGATCCCGCACCTGGCACCTCGCAACTCATTCAATCAACAGCGTGCTGGAAGTTATTTATTGTACTCATCAAAAAAGTCATTTCCCTTATCATCAGTGATGATAAATGCAGCCATGTTCTCCACCCTGATCCTGCGTACTGCCTCCATTCCGAGTTCCTCAAAATCAACAATATCGACCGATTTGATGTTCTCTGCTGCAAGAAGGGCAGCCGGACCTCCGACAGATCCAAGATAAAACCCTCCGTGTTTTTTGCATGCTTCGATCACCTGGCGGTTACGGTTCCCCTTGGCAATCATTATCATTGATCCTCCCAGGCTCTGGAACTGATCAACGTATGAATCCATCCTTCCGGCTGTTGTGGGACCAAAGCTGCCCGATGCCATTCCGGGAGGTGTTTTGGCAGGCCCTGCATAATAAACGGGATGCGATTTGAAATACTCCGGTAATCCTTTGCCCTCGTCAATCATTTTTTTGATCCGTGCGTGGGCAATATCCCTCGCTACTATCAGTGTACCTGTGAGGCTGAGGCGTGTTTTCACCGGATACCTCGTAAGCTCGGCAAGCACCTCCTTCATGGGTCGGTCAACATTGATCTCTACCGGCGGTTCCAGCCCCGGAGCCTTTTCAGGGATAAACCGGGCAGGATTCTTTTCGAGCTCTTCGAGGAAGATGCCATGTTCTGTGATCTTTGCACGTATGTTCCTGTCGGCGCTGCAGCTTACCCCTATCCCGACCGGACAAGATGCTGCGTGCCGTGGCAGACGTATTACCCTGACATCATGGACGAAGTACTTGCCTCCGAACTGTGCTCCCACACCATATTCCCTGCATATCTTTTCAATTTTTTCTTCCCATTCAGGATCGCGGAATGCTCTGCCGCTTGCATTTCCGGTTGTAGGCAGATAATCGAGATAGCCTGCAGATGCCTCCTTGACTGTTTTGAGCGTAGCCTCAGCCGAGGTTCCTCCTATAACAATTGCAAGATGGTAAGGCGGACATGCGGAAGTACCCAGATCCCTGATTTTCTCTTTTACGAATTTTATGAGCGATTCTTCATTCAGGAGAGATTTGGTTTGCTGATAAAGGAAAGACTTGTTTGCGGAGCCGCCCCCCTTTGCAATGAACAGGAATTCATATGAGTTTCCTTCGGTTGAATAGATATCTATCTGTGCAGGCAGGTTGGTGCCGGAGTTTTTTTCGTCAAACATTGTATATGGTATTACCTGTGAGAACCTCAGGTTTTTCTCCTGAAATGTTTCATAGATCCCTCTTGAAAGATATTCTGCATCATTGACTCCCGTAAAAACATTTTCCCCCTTTTTTCCGATGACTATGACTGTCCCTGTATCCTGGCACCATGGCAGTTGCTGCTTTGATGAAATGACAGTATTGCGCAACATTTCATAGGCAACGAACTTATCATTATCTGAAGCCTCGGGATCGTCAACTACCTTCCGCAGCTTTTCAAGGTGCGATGTCCGCAGGTAAAATGAGAGGTCAGAAACGGCATCTCGGGCGAGCACTTCGAGTGCAACCGGGTCAATCATCAGAATTTTCCTGCCGTCAACAGTAACAGTTTTTATATATTCATCTGTCAGCCTGCAATACCGTGTCGGATCCTTGGTGAGCTGGAATGGTTTCTCATAAATAAAGTCTGCCATATCATGTGTTATTTATTTAACAATTGAATCATTATTAGCAACTTGAAGGCCAAATATAGAACTATTTATTTGCATTCCGAAATCTTTAAAAGAACCCCCTGCGGTCCCCCTGAGAGGCATTCCGAAAGCGATAAAGAACCCCCTGCAGTCCCCCTGAGAGGGGGACGGGGGACGGCCATTATTAAGCACCCGGTATAACAGAATGGAGTGACCTACCCCCCTATCAGGGGGGCTGGGGGGTCGGTTAAAGCATCTCGAATTCTTATCAGATCTCCTCAAACCCAAATTTATCCTTCGCCCTGATACCTTTCTCAGTCATCTGAAGATTACAGCATTCAACAAACACATCATGCTGGAATACAAAAATGTAGTTATCCCTCAATCCGTCATTCAGCATCTTCGACTTCTCATCGATGGTCTTTAGCGACTCAATATCATAGCTCATATTCCATAAAAGAGGAATATGAGCCACAGTTGGCATCAGATCGCCCGTATAAACAAGGGTTCTCCCCCCGGAACTGATAATCGGTATCATTAAACCCGGTGTGTGTCCGTAGCACATCATGATCCTGAACCCTTCGAACAATTCTTCCTCATCATCGACAAGGTTAAGATGACCGCTTTGAGAGATCGGCAGAATATTCTCCTCCGGATATGCATCTTCTTCCCTCGGATTGTTCCTGATAGCCCACTCCCACTGCACCCGGCTGACGTGGTAAGTTGCCTCAGGGAACGCCAGGGCATAACCTGACCCTGATCTTATAACACCTCCACCGCAATGGTCGGCATGAAGATGAGTCAGGAACACGTCGGTAATATCACCGGGAGCGTAACCCCTGTTCTTCAGGCCCTGAAAGAGCCCTTCGCCGCCATGGATATAAGTATGCCTGAAGAACTTTTCATCCTGCTTATCACCCCAGCCGGTATCGACAAGGATCACCCGGCTGCCTGTATCCATGACGAGCGACCTGAGCGAAAGTGTGATGAGGTTGTTTTCATCCGCAGGATATGCCCTAGACCATAATGCCTTTGGAATTACCCCGAACATAGCACCACCGTCAACCTTGAAGTTTGCTATGTTGAAAAGATAAAGTTTCATGACCATGTGAGTTTAAACAAAATTAATTAAAATCCCAGTTATCTGTTGCAGGTTGCATGTTGCAGATCGTTCTTTCCACCCTGCACCCCGCAACACGCACCTCGC
>JBAVOD010000029.1:0-1790 GCA_049691735.1 Bacteroidales bacterium | reverse complement strand
CAGGCAATTGTTCATAGTAATGGCAAGATCTGCCTGGTAATCCTTGAAGTATTTATGGTTTACTGATCCTGACAGGTAGGCAAAGTTCCCCTTTTCATCAACCAGTCTGTCGTTTTTGAAATGTATAACGGTACGGTCAAATCGGATCGAATCATTCAGTGTAAAAATGGCCTGGAGATAATTGATTTTCAGTGATACATTTTTAGCAAGCACACCCCCCCTGAGCACAAAACTGCCGGGCCTGCCAGAAAGATTGAGTTTGCCTGTGGCTGCACCGCTGATATCTGATGCAAAGAAGCTCAGAAGCGGATTCAGGGCATTAACCGGCAGGTTTATTGCAGTGGCATCGAGGTTCAGCCATTTTGTAGACGGGTCATAATAACCTGTGAGATCAAAGTTCCTGGTATTGTCAAGAGTATTGTATCCCCTGATGTCAGCTACTTTTTTGGCAGCATTCCAGTTTGATCTGATGGTAACATCTCCATAGTCGCCGCCAAGCAGAGAAAAGGCACTAATTTTAATGTCTGCCTCCACAAGCGGATTCTTAATAGCGTTGGTCACAAGAATATTACCATTAACAATTCCCTTGGGTTTTAGAGGAATTGCAGGCTGGTCCGGTCGCTGCTTTTCAGTGAGCTTACTTAAAGGGCTCAGATCAATTCCCCTGAACCCCACATGCAGGGTGTCGCGTAGATCCTCAGAAACAGCTCCGTTTACAGTGTAGGAATGATCGCCGTTGTGGATGAAAAAATTGTTTATCCTTACTGAACTTGTATCCAGCACGATGGTCGAGTGGTCAACCTTCCAGAGGTTGTTGTCTGTATATAAGTCTGATGAGTCAATATCGATCTTTAAGATCGCCTTTTTTCCGGCAACCGGGTTTTTAACAAATACTCCCCTGGCAGTTAATCTGCCTTTGTCAAGTATCTTCTCCTTGTCGTCCCAGTCGACATTGAAGATGAAATAATCAGGGTTTGTTTTGATCCCGGCTTTAAAGTTCTTAAGATCCGACTGGCCCAGGATCAAAAGAGATGAACTTTTCACACCCGCAGTAAGCTGGTCACCCTTCAGGACAGCATCGACATTAACGTCGTTGAAAGTGTTATTGTGCCATACGAACTTCTTTGAGTTGCCTTCGATATTTACGATACTGTCCTGGTAGATATTTCCGCTAAAAGTGCTTTTATCAGCGATCTGAACCCCGGTTTTGAAAAACCTGTTGATTTTGTCAGTATTCCTGAAATTGACATTGAATGTGAAATTATTTCTGAGCCCGTTACTTTTTTTCACCGGTGCCGGAAAAATTGACGGCATCAGCGAGGAAAGCGCGTTTCTGAAAATTGTTTGTAATTCAGCGAAGTTGTAGTATCCTCTCAGGTCGGCATTTGCAAAATCCGTTCTCAGCGTTATGGCGGGTTTGTTGTTTTCACTGAACGCTTTCAGCGAAAAATCATACATTTCAAGCTTATTGCCGTACTTCTCAAAAGTAGAATTAAGCATGCGTATCTCACCTGAGAGATTGTCAATATTGTTTCCTGTGAAATTTGCGGTGACGAGTGCGGAGAGGTTTGAAGTTGAATCTTTTCTGTCGAGATTAAGCCTGTAAAGGTTGGCATCAGAAAGGTTAAGCGTGAAATCGAATTCAGGAAGATTTTTGCTGAAGTCAAGAAGCCCGAGCATGTCCATTTTTATGTTGCTGTCAGCTACCTTTATGCTTCCGTCCCACGTCTTTTCGGTAAAGAGCCCGTTTATGGTAACATCATGGTAAATATACCTGTTGATCTCAACAC
>JBAVOD010000028.1:0-4937 GCA_049691735.1 Bacteroidales bacterium | reverse complement strand
ATCAACCTTTTCATAATAGATCGAGTCGATTTGCGGCACCTGTACCATTTCGATAAATGATGACTCGTACACATGATTCTGATCACCCGATTTGTTATTCTTTATCGTTAATTTATAGCTGCGACCGGTAATACCCTGAAACTGATCAGGGTCTGTAGTATATTCACCTGGTTTATGTTCGGCTAACAAGAAGGTGTTTCCAAGATCATCATTGATGGTTACCGTGCATCCCTTATACGGTTTTTCGAGGTTTTTCTTGTCGAGAGGAACAGATGTGGTCAGCTTAACTGTGTTGACACCGTACAGGTCGGTAATCATTCCTTTGACTACTAGCATGCCTTTCCCTTCCTCAGTTTCAGGAAAAAAAGGAGTAATACAATTGGTAGGTATGATCAGAATTAATATTATCAGTAGTCTTATAGCTTTCATCTGTCAAAAAAATCAAAACTGAGTGTAAGTGATGGAATTGCTCTTCCGAAAACTGATAATTTATACCCCCTAACCAGATTCTTATTGTTAGTAAAATATATACTATAGACATTCTGTCGCGAAAGAACATTATAAATCGAAAATATCCAATGGGGATTGGCAAGTTTGCGGGCTTTCAGGGTCCCGCTTATTATGAAGGAAAGGTCAAGTCTCGAGTAAGTTGGAATCCTGTATTTATTTCTTTCGGAGTATTGCAGCAGAAGGACATCATTCATATAATAGGATGCGATCGGATAGGTGATTGGACGGCCTGAAGTCCATGTATAGCTTGATGAAAAGCTAAACCTTCGGGAAATCAAATAGTTGAAGACGAGAGCCAGGTCATTTGTTCTGTCGAAATTAGCCGGAAACCAGTTTCCGTTGTTAATGACTTCGTCCCTGAAAGATCCTGTACTTTTCAGGAATGTTCTGGAGTATGTATATCCGGCACTCCCACGGATCTTCCCTACTGATTTCTTCAGTGTAAGCTCAAGACCATATGCTTTACCCTTAACAGGTAACACCTGTGCTTCGACATTTTCAATCATGACCAGCCTGGTTCCCCCCTTAAAGTCGAACATGTTCCGTATTACTTTATAATAGACTTCTGCAGAAGCTTCGATCCTGTTTCCGGATAACATCTGGTAAAAACCGGCTGTATATTGATCGCCTATTAAGGGTTTAAGGTAATAATCACATAGTTTCCAGGTATCAGATGGAGAAATTGATAATGTGTTTGACAGAAGGTGGAGATGCTGCCGGGTACGGTTATAATTAAATTTGACAGAAGTCTTGTCAGAAGTTCTTATGTTTACCGATGCTCTGAGTTCAGGTCCCAGATAGTTCTTACTTATCTCTCCGCGTCCGAACCTCAGAGTGTCTATAATTGAAACCTCACCTCTGGTAGCCCGCGGATCATAGATCATCACAGATTTCTCACCAAAAGCCAGATAAGATGATAACCGGATTCCTGCATTCAGTGATATAAATTCATTCAAAGCAATTTTATCCTCTAAATATACCGAACTTTCAAAGGCTTTCTCTTCCGGAATTATCTTTGTTACGATAATTGATGAATCGGTGACAGGTAATAAAGTCCCGGGATTCACTGCATACCTTGTAATGTCGACGCCGTAATTGACTTCATGTCTGCCTCCGTACATATTGAAATCAGCTTTAAATCCGGTACTGTTGATCCTGTGCGACATACTGAATGCCTCAGTGGGATGACTTGTGCTTGAGATAGTGTAATTATAATCGCTGTTATTCAGCGTCACCTGTGAGAAGAACCTACTGTTATAGAAATGACGCCATGAAAGTGCGAGTATCCTGTTATTATAGCTGTAGAGTGTATCGGAATTGAACCTGAATCCATCATGGCTCATGTATGATGAAAAGTCTAATTTATTATTCTTATTGATGTCGTAACTTACTTTTCCGTTCAGATCATAAAAATTTGCCCTGCTTCTTCTGATAGCCTTATTATCAACCAGATGCAACACCCAGTTAGAGTATGTTGTCCGGCCGGTAAGTATAAATGAACCCGTGCCCTTTTTTATCGGCCCTTCCAACAAAATATGTGTGGCGACAGGACTTATCCCGACGTTTCCGAATATTTTCTTCCGGTTCCCCTCTCTTGCTGCAATATCAAGCACAGAAGATATTCTGCCTCCGTAACGAATGGGCATTCCTCCTTTATAGAGAGTTACATCCTTTATTATATCGGAATTGACAGATGAAAAGAACCCGAAAAAATGTGATGAACTGTAAACAGGTGCCCCATACAACAGGATCAGGTTCTGATCGGCCGATCCTCCCCTTACATTAAATCCCATTGAACCCTCTCCGATTGTTTGCACACCTGTTACCAGCAACACACTTTTAATAATATCCGATTCCCCCATGGAGGTAGGCATTATCCTGAATGTGGCAATGTCAATCTTTTCAACGCCCACTTCACTCCTCCGGAGTACTGCGTTTCTTTCGGCGGTGATGACTGTCTCCTTCAGCGGGATAAGTGTACGGCGCATTTCGACATTCATCTCTCCGCTTCTGAATATATCCAGATTGATCCGTTTCTCCTTCATCCCCACGAAAGAGAATCTTACACGATGAGATCCCCTTGGTAATGGAAGTGAATAATAACCGTACTGATTTGAGACAGTACCTTTTGAAACTTTCTCAACATATACGATCGCGCCGGAGACGGGTTCTTTTGTATCCGTATCGGTTATATGACCGGAAAGTGTTACATAACCCGGCTGGTTAATATCGGCAGGGTCTCCTATTTTGAAGAATATATTACCCGCCTCCTGCTGGCTGGCCATCTCCAATTCGTAGTCGGTCGGAGTCAGATACTTTTTTGCTTCCGTACTCTTTTTATAGTGAACCTTGACAGCAATATCCTTTGTTATAAAAATATTCCTGGCATCATCGATGAAATAAAAGAGAGAGCCTCCCCTGAAAATTGAATCGAGGAGTTCAGATAACAAAACAGGCCCGTTGTATACTCCGGGATTCAGATCCTTTACCCATTCATCTTTATAAAAAAACCTTATACTATCATTGACTTCTGCTTTCTCAACAAATTTCTTAAAAGTAAGACCGGTATAATCCCAGTTTATTTTTACCCCTTCCTGACCAGGTAATATCCCAGACGTTAAAAGTAACAACAGTAATATAATCCGGGATTTCATATTTTCATGTTCCTTCAGCAAGATTATCGCAAAACTCAACAAGCGGCACAAAACTTTCAGGATCTTTTCTTGTCACCTTCAACCCCCTTCTTTTTATAAAACTTATGATAGACTTATTATTACTGCTGTAAAGATTCAATATGTTCTTCTTCTTATTTATCAAATACATTTCTCCATCTTTTTTCAGGTAAATGCGGTGGTATTGGCTGAAGAGATCATAGGTTTTATCAACGGCCAGTAACAGCACCTCCTTTTTATACTTTACCAAAAGATTTAATCTGCCCTTGTATAAAATATTGAAATACCCCTGGTCCGGTTCATCTGCATTTTTTTCAAGCTTCTGAAAATCATATATCCGGTTATTGTATTCAATGGTAAAGCCATTTACCATTTCTTTATTAAGCTGCATTATTATCCCCCGATCTGACCTTATCAGCAATTCATCATTATAAATATCATATTTGAGTTCGAGGCCGGTAAATAATTTGCCGCCGATTGACACTGTACCCGGCAGGAACATGTCAGTAAAAAGAAATTGATTGCCTCTTACCAGGGAATAGAGGTTCCTCCAGGCCCTTCCGTTGTAAAGTGTTTGATTCTCAAAAATATCCTGTTTCTCCCGTTTATAAGAATCCGGTTTATTACTGCCGGCCGGTAATACCTTGTTATTGAAGGAATCAGGGACCTGGGCTATTGTCAGGATGCACGGGAAAATTAAAAATGAGATAAAGACTGATTTCTTCATTACAACAGGGTATAAGTATTACCTACTGTCTTAACCCTTTAAAAGTAAGTAATTTTACCAGATTATCATATAATAGCCGGGTGCAACCCGGCCCTTGCAGAAGGGAGCGATAGTTTATTTCATTTTTATATCAATGACAATTACCGAATAAGGCTCAATTTCAAAACTCATATCACGCGAAAATGGAATACTTCTCTCCTCCGGCTTTATAAGGTCGGGGGCACCTATTGACGCCTTGTCGGATAATCCGGCTTTTAAAGTAATTATACTGACACCGGCATTATCAGTAACTGTTGAACCCTGGAGCCTTGTCAGAAGAGTATTAGTGTAATTTTCATAGTTGACTGCCTTTATAATTATATGCTTTCCGCCGGCCGACCCGGCAGCTATTGCATCCATTGTGCCCGGCTTCCATTCCTCCGGTTTCATCTGCGAAATATCGTCGAAGAACAGTTTTCGTTCTTTGATATCACTGAAGGTCCCTGATGCCGATGCCAGATAATTTTCAGCATAATGTTCGCGGAATAACTTTTCAACAACATAACCCGCCCCCGGGAACCAGGAAACGTGGTCGTGGTAGATAAAAGCCGTCCAGGTAGGATCATCTGTCGTATTGCGCATAAGAAGAGCCGGACATGTCATACTTAGCTCCTCGCCCAGTTTCTCGTACATTATCAGGCTGCCAGCGGTATGGAGTCCTGCTCTCCAGTCGTATGAACGGCATAGACCCCATTCAAGAACAGCAAGCTTAATAGCGGGATGTTCAGAGTTCCTGATAATATCGCGAAGCTTTACCAGGTAATTTTCTATTCTGAAAAGCCCCGTCTGAAAGTTCTCATTTTCATATTCGTAGTTGTGACAACCAAGTATATCAAAATTATCTCCTGCAATATCAATGACTTTCTGACTCCAGTTGAGATCATTCGATCTTTTCTGACCACATGCAACTATTTTGGCCCCCGGAGCAATTTTTTTGAGTGCACTCCCATATACGTTAACGATGCCGGCATATTGTTCCGGAGTAAGGT
>JBAVOD010000027.1:0-20097 GCA_049691735.1 Bacteroidales bacterium | reverse complement strand
TTTTTCGTTTTTCAAGGAATATACGGGATGCCATACAGGACACAAATACCCGGAAGTTTGAAAGGGCATTCAGGAACCTCAGAATGTATTTTGCATACATCGGGATACTCATCATAGTTGCACTGTTAGTCTATTTCACTGCCCTGATAGCTGCAGGTGCCTCCATGTCATTTCTGAAAGGCGGGTAATGCCGCATTAAATCATTCGGGATGTCAAAAAGCATTGTGATAGTATTCGACTGCGGAGCCACCAATGTCAGGGCGGTAGCCATAAACCGCAAGGGGGAGATCGTCGCCTCCGAATCTTATTCAAACAATACCAGACCCGATCCTGATTACCCGGCCTACAGGATATGGGACACAAACGAGATCTGGGACAAGATGTGCAAGGCATCACGCAGGGTGCTGAGCAACATCAGGGCTGAAGATGTCGCAGGGGTTACGGTCACGACATTTGGTGTGGACGGTACCCTTTTCGACAGCTCCGGGAAGATGCTTTACCCTGTGATCTCATGGCAGTGCCCACGCACGAACCAGATAATGGCCGAGATCAGCAAATATATTGCTTTGACCGACCTTTACAGCATGACCGCAGTTCAGCCGTTTAACTTCAATACGATCAATAAGCTGATCTGGCTTATGGAAAACAGGGGGACGCTTGTTGAAAAGAGCTTCAGGTTCCTGTTCATGCCGTCGATCTTTTCATATTTTCTTACAGGGACGATGGTAAATGACATTACTATGGCGGGTACATCGATGCTCGCAGAACCGCGAGAAAGGAAGATCTCGGAAAAAATTACGGGCAAAATAGGGTTTCCTTCAGGCAAGTTCGGACCAGTTGCTGAGCCGGGTACCATAACCGGTACCGTCACTGCTGAAGCCTCGCTGAAATCATCAATTCCCGAAGGCACCCCGGTGGTTGCTACGGGACATGATACGCAGTTTGCCATTTTTGGCTCTGGAGCAGTGAAGTACCAGCCGGTACTCAGCTCGGGAACATGGGAAATACTAATGGTAAGGGCGAGTGATTACAACCCGGGTGAAGAACAGCTTAAAATCGGGATAACTACTGAACTTGATGTCCTCCCCGGTTTCTACAATATAGGTACCCAATGGCTTGCATCGGGGATCATTGAATGGGCAAGAAGGAACTTTTTTGCTGATGTTACCGATAACGTATACATGAGGATGATCGAAGGGGCTGAGAAGGTGCCTCAAGGCTGCAACGGAGTACGGGTAATTCCCCGTTTCTTCGAAGAACTTAACGGCAGATCCGGCGGGCAGATACAGGGACTGACAATGGATTCAACCCGGGATGAAATATTCAGGGCAATCCTTGAGGCACTTTCCGAAAGACTGGTTACCGGGAAAAAAGCAATTGAAAATGCCGGCAAATTCTCCGCTGACAGTATACTGTGCGTGGGAGGAGGATCGAGGAACAGGTTATGGAACCAGCTCAGGGCCAACTATTCCGGGGTTCCGCTTAAGGTAACAGACATGAAGGAAACCACAGTCCTCGGGGCATCGTTCTTTGTACAGTCAGCCTGCGGCAACTATTCATCGCCGGAAGAAGCAAGGAATGAAATAGATTATAATTCTGAAGTATTTAAACCGGAGATCTGAACCGGGCAGACCCATAAACGGTATAATATGTTATAAAACATAGTTTATGAATAATGGTGGGATTGCATACATTAACGGGGAATATCTTCCCAGGGATGAAGTAAGGATCAGCCCCGACGACCGGGGATTTCTCTTTGCCGACGGAATTTATGAAGTGGCAAGGTGGTACGAAGGCCTCTTCTATGATATGGATGGTCACCTTTCGAGGCTCAGACGAAGCCTCGGAGAACTTGCCATAATATGGGAAGAGAGCTATTCTTTTCCATCGATAGCACGTGAACTGATCAGGCTCAACCATCTTGAAGGATCGCAGGCGCTTGTGTATATCGAGGTAACCAGGGGAGCTGCAAAACGGTCGCATGCATTCCCGTCGCCGGCAATAAAACCTACTGTATATGGATTTGCCACCGACTTTGTTCCGGAGAACAGGGGAAAGGAATCGGGCATTAAAGTAATGTTGAAAGAGGATATACGATGGAGCAGGTGCGATATTAAATCCATAGCTCTGCTCCCGAACGTCCTGAGCTTCCAGGAAGCTGTAAGCAAAGGATTTGCAGAATGCGCGTTCGTAAGGAACGCGAATATCACTGAGTGCTCCCACTCCAACATATTCTTTGTAAAATCGGGTATTTTGTACACTCATCCTGAATCAGCATATGTCCTGGCAGGTATCACACGGAAAAATATAATCCGCATTGCAAGGCAGGAACGCATTGAGGTAAAGGAAGAACCGGTTTCCCTGAGAATGCTGGGGGACCTCAGCGAAGCTTTCATTTCGAATACATCAGGAGAGGTGACACCGGTTGTTACGCTTGATGATAAGGTTATCGGCAATGGTAAACCGGGACCTATGGCCAATTTTATAAGGGGCAGGTTCAATGATGAGATCAGTACGTTAAAACATTCATAATCAAGGCGGCTGCATTACCTGAATTTTCATATATTTACACAGTTTTCGAAACAACTTAAGGGTATGGTTATAAGCGAACAGGAGCAGATACGCAGAGAGGCATTGACGGAGCTGAGGAGACTTGGAATAGATCCTTATCCGGCTGCCGAGTATAAAACAAATGCTTTTGCACAGGAAATCCTTGAAAGTTATACTCCTGAAAAGAACAATTTTCAGGATGTATGCCTGGCCGGGCGCCTTATGAGTCGCCGGATCATGGGTAGTGCATCATTCGCCGAGATCATGGATTCATCAGGCCGGATCCAGATCTATGTAAGGCGGGATGAAATCTGCCCTGGTGAGGATAAAACCCTTTACAACACGGTCTTTAAAAGGCTTCTGGATATCGGTGATATTATAGGTGTGAAGGGAAGGGTATTCAAAACGCAGACGGGCGAAATCACGGTACATGTCAGCGAAATGACCCTCCTCTCCAAAGCCATCAGGCCGCTGCCTGTTGTGAAAGAAAAGGATGGTGTGCTGTATGATGCGGTAACTGATCCCGAAATGCGCTATCGTCAGCGGTATGTCGATCTTATAGTCAATCCCCAGGTACGCGATGTTTTCCGCAGGAGGACTAAGCTTATCCAGTCGATGCGCGAGCTTTTCAATTCGAGAGGTTACCTTGAAGTTGAAACTCCTGTACTGCAACCAATACCCGGCGGTGCTGCAGCCCGACCGTTCATCACGCATCATAACACTCTCGATATACCTCTCTACCTGCGGATTGCTAATGAGCTTTATCTTAAAAGGCTGATTGTCGGGGGATTCGAAGGTGTATATGAATTTTCCAGGGATTTCCGCAATGAAGGTATGGACCGCACCCATAATCCTGAATTCACGGTTATGGAGATCTATATTGCTTATAAAGACTATAACTGGATGATGACTTTTACCGAAGAAATAGTCAGAAAGGCGGCACTTGATCTTCATGGCAAATCTGAAATTGTGTACGGCGACAAGATCCTGAACCTTAATCCGCCCTTCAAACGCATCAGCATGCAAGATGCCATAAAAGAGCATACAGGTATCGATATTTCGGGACTTGAAGAAGACGATTTAAGAAAAGTCTGCATCAAGCTGAATATTGAGCAAACTCCTGAAATGGGAAAAGGGAAGCTGATAGATATTATATTCAGCGAAAAATGTGAGCATCATTATGATCAGCCGACTTTCATTATCGATTACCCGCAGGAAACATCGCCTCTTACCAAAAAACACAGGAGCAAACCAGGGCTTGTGGAGAGGTTTGAGCTAATGATCAACGGCAAGGAGATTGCAAATGCATACTCCGAACTGAATGATCCGATCGATCAGCTTGAAAGGTTCCAGGAGCAGTTGAGGCTTTCGGAAAAGGGTGATGATGAAGCTATGTTCATCGACATGGATTTTGTGAAAGCCCTTGAATATGGTATGCCTCCCACTTCAGGAATGGGGATCGGGATCGACAGGCTCACCATGCTCCTTACAAACCAGCAATCAATCCAGGATGTGCTTCTTTTTCCTCAGATGAAGCCTTTAACAGCCAGGGCGGATCCTGAAAGCCGGAAAGAGGAGTAAGAAAACGGGATTTGCCCTGATATCGGTTCACCAAAAAACCGAATACGGGATATCTTCTTAAATTTGCGGTACGGGAGCAATTAGTTCCGGATTTAATCGTTAGTTTTGTACATATCGTGCTTGCTAAAAAAAATTACTAAAAAGCTATATGTCAGCAATTAAGAAGTCTTTCCTGCTACTGCCGCTGCTCATTTTGTCAATTACAGCTTTCGGGCAGCAGATGCCCTTCAATCCCATTTCGTACAGGATCTTCACCCCATTTTTGCTAAATCCGGCCATAGCAGGAAGCAAGGACTTCTTGTCGGCTGACTTTGGAGCAGGATTCAGGGGCAAATCAAATTCGCAGATACTCAGTGCAAACGGCAGGGTCGCACGGAAAGTCAGTGAATATGTTGCATCCGGAAAGACATATTCGTTTACGAATATCGGTATCGGAGGCTCGGTCTTTAACGATCTGAACACTGACAGCCTTACCCACTCAGCAGGCGCAGGCATTACAGGCGCTTATCATTTTCCGCTTGATAACAGAGGATTGTCTTATCTGGCACTGGGCGCTTCATTTAAAGGTCTCTATAATTATTATGAAGGGAATACCGAAAGGGAAATTCCTCCTAAGGAATTCTACTTCCCCGAAATTGACCTCGGTATATACCTTTATAACCCGGATTTCTATGCAGGTATTTCAGCTACAAATCTTATAAACCCACCGGTTGATACCAGTACTGTTTCAATTTACCGTGTGCCCGTCTCACGACAGTATAACTTTATCGGGGGGTACAAGCTGGTGATCAGTCGTGCGCTCAAGCTGGTTCTCGAACCCTCGCTTATAATCTCAACTGATGATTCGCTTTCGTTCAACATCAGGAAGAATGTTCAGCCTATTATCAGGCTCTACGCTGGGAATTTCTGTATCGGCACATATTTCAATAACTCCAATAAAGTATCCTTTTTCTTTCAGTACCGTTACCCGAAATTCTATGTCGGTGCATTTGTTGCTTTACCTAAAAACAGTCCGTTCTACAAATCGCCCATAACAACGGAATTGGCAGCCGGCATCAACCTGACACGGAGCAAATCAGGCTCTTCAAATACAGGCCACTGGTAGTAATGTTTTTCGAAGAATTATGAAAAGAATTTCAGGCATATTAATGTTAGTGCTGATGTCAGCGCCAATTGCAGTTTCACTGGCGTCTGACGGGAATCCGCAAAAGAATAAAGAGGCGGCAGCTGTAAAGGACTCGCTGGTTGCAGTTGAGAAGTTCAGGCTTGAGGTTGTGCCGCCTGCCTCCGGAGTTCAGTTCTACAGGGAAGGCATTATATTCCTTGCCAATTCCAGGAGTGAAGAAAAAATGCCTGATAATCACATGTCATTCGGTAAGGTCGGGACTTATTATGCAATACTCTCCGACACATCACTTGGAATGCATACGGCATTTTCGCCCTCATTCCCGTATGATGTTCCTTGTGACGGGATGACTTTCAGCAATGATTATACCTCAATGTATTATTCAAAGCCCGCTACAAGGAAAGAGCCTGAAAAGATCTTTCATGCAAGGTACCAGCGGACTGGTAATGGAAAATTTGAGTGGGTCAGCGATGACAAGCCGCTTTCATTCTGCAGCGGCAGTTCAGCTTATGTTCATCCTGCATTGTCGCCCGATGGAAGAAGGATGGTTTTTGCAAGCAACAGGAACGGCACTCTGGGCGGGTTCGATCTTTTTGTGACAACCGATTCGGGCACCGGATGGTCGGCCCCCGAAAATCTCGGGAACAATTTCAACACTACCGGAAACGAAATGTATCCGTTCATCGACCAGGATAACAACCTCTACTTTTCATCCGATGGTCAAAAGGGACTCGGCGGTTACGATATATTCATCTGCATTTCAAACGGTACCGGATGGGACAGACCAGTTAACATGACCCGGAGGATCAATTCAGCCGATGATGAGATTGCCTTTACTCTGAGCCGCACTGGTGGCAAATCAGCATTCTTTACAAAAAGAATGAAATCGGCAGGCAGGTCAATGAATCTTTACAGAATTTCCTTGCCGGTACAGATAATTCCTCAGAAATTCACGACGCTTGCCGCTGCGTTCCGGGATATATCAGGCGCTATGAAACCTGTCAAAGAAACCCCTGCTTCATCAGCTCCGGTAGCAGTCACAGTGAAACCTCAGGCGGAACAGCAAAAAACAACGTCTGACCAGCTACCGCTTACGGAGGTGAAACCAAAAACGGAGCAAGGTTCCAATAAAACCGCTTCGCCAACTGCAAAGCAAAACCAGCCTGTTATCGCAAAACCCGTTGCAAAAGCACAGCCTGCAGGAACCCCGGCCAACGATAATGTTGTCTACAGGGTCCAGTTCACAACGGTTTCCAAACCCAAAGGAAGCTATGAAGTTACTTTTGCAGGAAAGAAGTATAAGACTTTCGAGTACCGGTATAACGGCGCTTATCGTGAATGTGCAGGGGAATTTCAAAGTCTTTCTCAGGCTTCAGTCTTTCAAAAGATTGTAATGAAAAATGGCTACCCTGACGCATTCGTCGTTGCATTTAAAAACAACATAAGGTCAACCGATCCGGGGCTTTTCGGAAAATAAGATAAGGCGATCCGGATCACGAGGATGGAACCTCCCCGGCAGAGCAGTTTACACGCCTACTCAAGGAGTTCCTTTGCATACCTGATATAGACATCATTAAGCGGGCAGAATCCTGTCTTTTTGACCATTGTCTGACCCTCACCAAGGACAAAATTGATGAATTTTATTGCCACGGGGTCAGTTGGCTTTCCCATACATCCCAGGGTGAGCTCCCTGCAGAGCTGATCGGGGTAAAATCCAAGCCACAGGCTGCGGTGCGCCTGTTCGAGGTTGGCAAACGGCATCTCAACCTTGTCGATCTTATTATCGAAATCGAGGTCTGCCGGAACAATCTGAATATCTTTTGCCCGCTGGCCCGTTTCCGCGTCAAAGGCATATGAAAAGTTACAGAATCCTATGGAGAACGGATTTTCCCGGATGCTTTCAATCATTGCGTTATCACCCTGTACTCCTGATCCTTTAAGGTCCTCAGGCTCCTTGTAAAGGAACTGGGACCAAATATCTGCTGCTCCCGATTGGTCGGACCTTATATAAACATCAATCGTTTCGGGTGCGGGGATTCCGAGAATCTGGCCCCATGTGACTTTATTTCCAGAAAGGAACACTTTAACAAATTCGTCGGGACTAATTCCCTGTTCCAAAAGTTTACCGAGGTAAGGATTTTTCTGATTCACAATGGGTGCAACCCCATCTTTAGCGACAGGCACCACCCAAATTCCTGAACTGATTTCTTCGTCGGTAAGGGGCCGGGAAATCATGGCAATCTGGCATTTGCCGGTCAGAAGATCAGCTATGCCCTCACCAGTCCCAATCCTGTTTACCTCAATCTTTACACCGGGATTAACTTCCATAAACCGTTCCGAAAGGGCACTGATAAGAGGATATAAAGCGTACGCACCGCTTATCGATATGCTCCCTTTAAGCTGATTTCCGGCTTCTTCCCGCGATGTGGCAGTGGTCACGGGCTTCTTAGGTGAATTACAGCCAATCAGAAGCAGGATCAGAACAGCAGATAAAACTTTTGGATGGTTCATTTTTTTCTTAAAGTTACAGCATTTCCGCTTTGGAATCAAGAATAAATCAGACGCTCAAAGTGCTTAATAGAAAAATCAGTGGTCAAATCTTCAGGTAATTTATTATATTTTACTTTCAACAAATTTAACTTTTTAAAAATCCTTTTGTTTAATTTTCTATTATCTTTTCTGCCGGTCATTATATGTCCAGTCCCGTTATAGAAGTAATTAATGTCAGAAAATCCTTCAAGACCGTTCAGGCAGTGAAGGGTGTAAGCCTCAGCATACCAAAGGGTCAGTTCGTTGCTCTTCTCGGGCCGAACGGCGCAGGGAAAACTACCCTTGTGGAAATGATCGAAGGAATCCAGAAACCCGACAGAGGTGAGATCTATATAACTGGTAAAAAATGGAAAGGCAATGAAAATGAAATACACGGTATAATCGGCATTTCATTTCAGGAGACCAGGTTCATCGATAAGCTCAGGGTAAATGAAACACTTATGCTTTTCGCAAAATTCTTTGACCTTGATGCCGGGAGGGTCGATGAAGTGCTTGATCTTACAGGGCTTCAGGAAAAAAAGAGATCATATGTAGTGAATCTGTCGGGTGGCCAGAGACAAAGGCTCACCCTTGGGATTGCCCTTATCAACAGCCCTTCAATCCTTCTGCTTGATGAGCCGACCACAGGCCTTGATCCCAATGCACGCCGCGAAGTCTGGGAAATCCTTATGAAGCTCAGGGAACAGGCCGGTACCTCAATGATACTTACAACCCACTATATGGAAGAGGCCGAAAATCTCTGCGATTACATAATCATTATGGATAACGGGTCGGTCCTGCGTGAAGGAACGCTTAACCAGCTGCTCGAGGATGAAACAAAGGAAAAGGTTGTCGAATTCGTCCCGGAAGCAGGCTTTCTGCCCGAAAACCTGAATTCATCAGGATTTCCTTTTCCTATTCATACCGAAAATTCGGGCGAAAAGGGATATGTGACAATCGGCAATTTTGAAAACGATCTTCCGGTATTCCTGTCATTCCTTAAATCGAATAACATTAAGCTCAGGCACATGGAGTGCAGGAGGAAAACGCTTGATGATCTTTTTGTGAAACTAACCGGCAGGAAAATTAATGAGTAGATGGTTCAAATATGGCCAGCTGACTGAGCTGATCAAAGCCATGTTCAGGGAAATAATACGGGAACCGGGAGTTCTTTTCTGGGGAATCCTTTTCCCGATACTTATGTCGCTGGGCCTGGGAGTGGCTTTTACCAGAAAGGCTGATATTGTCAGGAAAGTAGGTGTAATCCTGAGCACCGAATACAACATCGGCCGCGACACTTCAACTTCCCTTCAGACATTCCTTGAAACCAGATGTGAAAAGAATACATCTGACAATGGAAAAACATACCAGTGGAAGCTTCAGATATTAAACCGGAAACTCGGCAACTCTGTCTTCTATTTTTATAAAATGGACTGGGATCAGGCAATGACTGCGCTGAAGCGGGGAACGATCAATGTTCTTGTGACCGACAGGAACGGCGTTCCGGAATATCACTTTGATCCGCAAAACTCCGACGCCCAGCTGACGTATATCAGGCTGAGTACAATAATTGGCAGCGGCACACAGGTGCCTTCAGAGACTGACGCAGATGTCAAACCGCTGACACTAAAAGGCACCAGATATATTGATTTCCTGGTACCGGGGCTAATAACCATGGGAGTGATGATGTCGTCGATGTGGGGGATAAGTTACGGCCTCATAGAAAAACGGTCGAAAAAGCTATTGAGGCGAATGGTAGCAACACCCATGAAAAAGTCGCATTTTCTTTTTGCACTGATAACCGTGAGGATCTTCATGAATTTCATCGAATCCTCAGTCCTTCTTATTTTTTCAATGATAGTATTCAGGATAAGCATACTGGGGAACATACCTGCTCTTCTGACCATTTTCCTTGCAGGGAATTTTGCTTTTGCCGGTATTGCAGTCCTGATGTCATCACATACTTCCAATACCGAGGTTGGTAACGGCCTTATAAACGCTATTGTATTTCCGATGATGGTGCTTTCGGGAATATTCTTCAGCTACCACAATTTCCCCGCCTGGAGCATTAAATTCATCCAGGCTCTTCCGCTTACGATGATGACTGACGGTATTAGAAGCATCTTCAATGAGGGTGCCGGCTTCGGGGAGGTTGCCCTTCCAATAATGATCCTTTCAGCGATGGGAGCCGCGTTTTTTGCTGCCGGACTGAAAATATTCAAGTGGCATTAATTTATTTTTTATTTAATGCATCATTCCCCGGGGATTGCAGTCTTTAATCCGGAAGAAATCGGTAATCAATATGAAAAATCTAAGAATTGCACTAATCGCGGGAGTCTGTCTGGCAATCACTTCATGTATCAATGGTCAGATACACAGGACTGTCACCGGGGACCATCATGTTGTCAAAAAGGAAAGGGAAGCGGGCAAATTCACCGGAATAAGGGTTAATTCCGGGATTGACGTGTACCTTAAGCAAACCGGCTCCGAATCGATTGTAGTTGAAGCCGATGAAAATCTGCATGAGTACATCAAAACCGAAATCAGGGATGGCATTCTCCATGTTTACACTGATGTAAATATAAGGAGTGCCGAAATGAAGCGGGTATATGTTACCATGAAGGATATTGAATCGGCAAAAACAACAAGTGCAGGGGATATCATCGGAGAATCACCGGTAAATGCCACCAGGCTGGAGCTGACATCATCGAGCGCCGGCGACATTAAGCTGGAAGTACATGCAACCGAGATTGAAGCTGACCTGAACAGCTCGGGAGATATGACACTGAGCGGTGATGCTGATAAGCTTACAGCCAACCTCAGCAGTGCCGGCGATCTCAATGCCTTTAACCTTGAAGTTAAAAAAGCCGACATTTCCGCATCAAGCGCCGGTAATGCCGACGTAAATGTAACGGAGGACCTGATAGCAAGGGCATCAAGCGCAGGTGAAATAAATTACCGCGGGAATCCGGCTACTGTCGACGCTCACTCATCGAGTGCAGGTGGTATCCATAAAAGGCAATAGTTTCTCTCACCATATAACCGATAATTAGATATTAACCGGCAGCACCAATGCTGCCGGTTTTTTATAATTTTGTGTATTACGTTTTCAGTGAATGAAAAACAAAAAGTATGATGAAAGAGAATCTAAGCATTGCACTTAAAAATGCATCAGAATTCGTTCCGGTCGAAGAAATAGTCGCCCTCGCCGGGCGATCGGCAAGGCACCTCGACAGTATCAATAACGGAACAGGACCCGGGAGCGATTTCCTTGGCTGGCTGACCCTTCCTGAAGATATTGAGCCCCAGCTTGACAGGATTGAAAAAACTGCCGGACGCCTGCGGGAAATTTCAGATACTACAGTCGTTATCGGGATAGGAGGATCCTACCTGGGCGCAAGGGCAGTGACAGAGGCACTCACGCATTCCTTTTCATCGCAGCTGAAAAAGAAAAGTCACGAAATACTTTATGCCGGACAGAACATGGCTGAGGATTATCTTTCCGAGCTGATCGACCTGCTTGATGAAACAGACTACTCGATTGTTGCAATATCAAAATCGGGTACGACTACTGAACCTGCCATCGGCCTTCGGTTGCTGAAAGATCACCTTGAAAAGAAGGCAGGAGCAAAAGCGTCGGAGAGGATTGTCGCCATAACTGACAGCAGCAGGGGCGCATTGAGGACGCTGGCCAATAAAAGCGGGTATGATACTTTTGTCATTCCCGACAATATTGGGGGAAGGTACTCGGTACTTTCACCGGTGGGATTGCTGCCGATTGCTATCAGGGGGCTGAATATAAGGGAGATAATAAGGGGGGCACAGTCGATGGAGAAAATCACCAGGCATAACCACGACGCTGCTTCAAATCCGGCACTGCTTTATGCTGCAGCCCGGAATCTGATCCTTGGGACTGGCAGAACAACTGAGATACTTGTAAATTTCACGCCGAAGCTTCATTATTTTGCCGAATGGTGGAAACAGTTGTTTGGCGAAAGCGAAGGCAAGGACGGGCGTGGCATTTTTCCTTCTTCAGTTGACTTTACGACCGATCTCCATTCGCTGGGCCAGTATATTCAGGAAGGCCAGAGAATACTTTTCGAGACCATGCTTTCGGTGACAGAGCCAGGCCGAAAACTTGTTATTCCGAAGGAAAAGGAAGATCTTGATCAGCTTAATTACCTGAGCGGCAAGCGTCTTTCGGAGGTAAATCACCAGGCGGAGCTGGGGACCACACTTGCACATAATGACGGGAACATTCCTATACTTACGATCACTATACCCCGGCTTGACGAGTACTACATCGGACAGATGATCTACTTTTTTGAGATAGCCTGTGCCGTGAGCGGATACATTCTGGATATCAATCCTTTTGACCAGCCCGGCGTTGAAGCATACAAGAAGAACATGTTCGCTCTGCTCGAAAAACCCGGGTATGAGGAAGCCGGAAAAAAGCTCAGGGAAAGACTAAAATAAATTGAAATGAAACTTGATTTACGACAAAATTATAAATGGTCGCTTGTCGTACCATCCAGCATGGGGGTACGCATAACCCCCCTCAACAACCAGCCGGTCCATTGTTCCGACACCTTCTTCATGCAGGCTACCAGCGCAGAAACAAATGTGGCGAGTGTGGCGTCCTACCTTGGCCTTCCTGTCAAGGTACTGACCACTTTCGTAAAGGATAGTCCCATCGCAAGGTTCATAAAGGACAACCTGGCAAGCCGCCATATAGCTTATGAAGGAGCAGAGGTAGAGCAGGGAGGCCCATGGGGCTTTCGTCACCAGTTCAATATTGCCGATACCGGTTCGGGATCAAGGGGACCAAGGGTACAGAACGACCGCGCAGGAGAGGTGGGCCGCACACTTAACGCAGGTGACTTCGATCTTGACAGGTTGTTTGGTGAGGAGGGTGTTCAGATCCTTCATCTATCGGGTCTCATTGCAGCATTATCGCCTGAGACCGGTACATTCTGCCTTGAGCTTGCGCGGACTGCAAAAAAACATGGAACGCGTGTTTCGTTCGATCTGAATCACAGGGCCTCATTCTGGAAAAACAGGGAAAAAGAGCTTGCAGCTATCTTCTGCGAAATTGCGGGCCTTTCCGATATACTTGTTGGTAACGAGGAAGATTTCCAGCTGTGTCTCGGAGCAAAAGGTCCTGAAGAGGGCGGAAAGAATATTTCTTCGGATCTTGAGAATTTCAGAGCCATGATCGCCTGGGTGAAAGAGACCTACCCCAACGCATCGGTCTTTGCCACAACCCTCAGGCAGGTATTAAGCACCAACACTCACATCTGGGGAGCAATAATGTATGACTCTGAATCATGGCATGTTGTCGAACCGCGGGAAATTCAGGTATTTGACCGAATAGGCGGAGGTGACGCATTTGTAGGCGGCTTGCTTTACGGAATCCTCAGGGGCTGGGAGCCTGAGAAATGGATCCGGTTCGGGTGGGCTACCGGCGCACTTGCCACGACCCTGGTAACAGATTATGTTCAGCCGGCAGATGAGGAACAGATATGGAGTATCTGGAACGGGAATGCCCGTGTAAGGAGATAACCGTGACCGGCCTCTAATTCCCCGGCTTGAATTTCTCCACGAATGTATCGATGACCTCTGTCAGGTTCGGATCTCCAATCTCCTGAAGATCATAAAATACCCTCGTGTTCGGCTTTCTGATCTTTATTATCCTGTTCAGATCGATAGGAGTTGCAATGATTACACTGTCGCAATCAGTATTGTTTATAGTGGTTTCAAGGTCCTTTAATTGCTGATCACCGTATCCCATTGCCGGTAGCAATGTTCCAATCCCCGGGTAGAGCCTGAAAGTCTCGGTAAGCCTGCCCACTGTGAACGGTCTGGGATCAACCAGTCCCGATGCACCGAATTTTCTTGCAGCCACTACCCCGGCCCCGATCTTCATTTCACCGTGAGTAAGAGTCGGACCGTCTTCGACAACCAGGACCCTTTTACCCCTGATTACCAATGGATTATCGACCCTTATCGGAGAGGCTCCGTCGATGACCACTGCCTTCGGATTCACCTTTTCGATGCTTTCCCTGACTGTCTGTATTCCCTCGGGAGAAGCACTGTCGATCTTATTGATCACAACGACATCGGCAAGACGCAGGGTTACTTCGCCGGGATAATATCTCAGCTCGTGGCCCGCCCTGTGCGGGTCGGTGACAGTGATCATCAGGTCGGGCCTGATGAACGGGAAGTCGTTATTCCCACCATCCCAGA
The DNA here is from genome assembly GCA_049691735.1 of Bacteroidales bacterium. Lineage (GTDB taxonomy): Bacteria > Bacteroidota > Bacteroidia > Bacteroidales > VadinHA17 > LD21. The sequence continues at coordinate 6,065 of JBAVOD010000027.1, read as the reverse complement.
CTATAACATCACAACCCCTCGGATCCTGCTCAGCCTGACGTAGTATGGCCTCATAGTCAACCCCGGCATAAATGACATTGCCTCTTACAATATGAGGTTCATATTCCTCCATTTCCTCAACTGTGCATTTATGTTTTTCAAGGTCATCTATAACAGCAAACCTTTGCACCTTCTGGGCATTCAGATCACCATAGGGCATGGGATGCCTGATCGCCACAACTTTCAATCCCTTCTTCATCAGGATCTCTATCACCCGCCTGGACGTCTGGCTTTTGCCGCAACCGGTCCTGATTGCACCAATTGCGATGACCGGCTTTAAACTTTTAACCATCGTCCCGGCAGGTCCCAGCAGCACAAAATCAGCTCCGGCTGCATTAACGATAGCACTCACCGACATTACTTTCTGATATGGAATATCGCTGTATGAAAAAATGCATCTGTCAACATTAAGACTCCTTATAAGCTCAGGCAGACTATCTTCGGAGTATATCGGTATACCGTCGGGATAAAGCTTCCCGGCCAGTTCCTTCGGGTATTTTCTTCCGTCAATATCAGGTATCTGGGCTGCTGTAAATGCAACAACGTTGAAATCCTCATTATCCCTGAAACAGGTGTTGAAATTGTGAAAATCCCTGCCTGCGGCTCCGATAATTATAATATTCTTCCTGGTCATGGTAAGTCATTGTTAATTAAGTAATATATCCCAAATGCAAGACGTTAATATGTAATGCCAAACGACAAATTTATAATTTGCCCGACTAATTCCCGAACTTTTTGTTGGGTTTTTTGTAAACAGGTTTTACTCGCATAACTTTCTGTATTAAAATATATTAGATCATAAAATCATAGTTGCCGAAAACATGTTAAAGAAAATGTTTTTGACTTAACTTAGTATATCTAAATTCTTTGTACTATTATGGAGTGAAATGAATGTTTTGGCCCACATATATCTTTCGGGTGATTCTGATAAAATAATCATTGGTAATTACATAGGAGATTATGTGAAGGGTCGTGACTACCTGAAATACCCCGATCTTGTCAGAAAGGGAATCATCCTTCACAGGCATATCGATGCCTTTACCGACAGGCATCCGGTCGTGCACAGAAGTAAGATACTTTTTTCAAGAAAATACCACAAGTACTCGGGCGTTATCACCGATATAATCTATGACCATTTCCTTACAAAGGAATGGAACTTTTTTTCCCGGAGGCCGCTTGAAAGTGTAACTTACAACTTCTACAGGGCAATGGTCAATAATTATGACATTCTTCCTGAGGATGTAAGAAAGATGATGCCATTTTTCATAATAAACAACTGGATCGAATCATATCAGACAAGGAACGGCATCAGGCATGTCCTCAGTACTTTAAGCAAACGATCATCTCTGCCGAACGAGACCCGGTTTGCAATGAAAGCGCTGAAAAAGAATTATTATTCACTCCAGGATGATTTTATGGAATTCTTTCCCCAGCTTATCGATTATGTTGAAAATGATTTCGGTATTGAGATCTCGCACAGGATAACTATTCCCTTCTGATCACATAAGGTACTCAGTACGGCTGGCATCAAGCCTGAGAAAAATGAACAACAGTATCGTAAATCCCCAGAGGGAGCTTCCGCCATAGCTTAAAAACGGGAGAGGAATGCCGATCACGGGTACAAGCCCTATTGCCATTCCTATGTTTATAAAGAAATGCACGAATAATATTGAAAAGACCCCGTATCCGTAAATGCGGGAAAATACCGAGCGTTGCCGCTCGGCAAGTATAACCAGCCGTATGAGCAGGAAAACATAAAGACAAATTACTACTAATGAGCCCATAAATCCCCATTCCTCGCCAATAGTACAGAAAATAAAATCGGTGCTCTGTGCAGGTACGAATTTGTATTTTGTCTGGGTTCCCTTGAGGTATCCTTTCCCAGTAAAGCCTCCCGATCCTATTGAGATTATTGACTGATTAACATTATATCCAGTACCATGGGGATCGGATTTGAGGCCCAGCAATATCTCAACTCTTTCCTTCTGGTGGGGTTTAAGCACCCTGTTGAAGGCAAAGTCAACAGAATTCACGAATGCCAGGCTGCCTATCAGAAACAGGTAAACGACCAGTAATGAGATTGCTTTTTTGTTGTAGAAATAGACCCCAAACAGCAATCCTGACAAAAGAGTTGCGACAAACAGGATATGCGGTTCGCTCATCGATTTGAATACAAGGCTGTTCAGCATGTAAACAGTAAAAGTCGACAGCACAATAACAGCAAGCCCGGCCAGGCATACTTTTATTTTCCTCGATGCAAGCCATGCAACTGCAACTGCCGGGATCAGGAGCCCGATTGTGAGATAGGTGTTATTAAAAAGAATTGTGAAAAAGAACAGCACCAGCATAATAATCCCCGAAAGAAAGATATAAGGGCTCATACCCTCCCTGAACAGTACAATAAAAAAGGCCAGGTATACCACTGTTGATCCCAGGTCGGGCTGGAGTGCAATCAGCAGCGCAGGGAAAAGCATTATTGCGATTGATGGGAGGAGGACAGGCAGTTTCATGAGATTTTGCTTCCTTGTGTTCAGAAATGCCGCAAGGGCCAGGGCAGTTCCAAACTTGGCAAACTCAGAAGGTTGTAAACTGACTCCTCCTAATTCAAACCACGACCTTGCCCCGTTAACATCCCTGCCAAGGATCAATACGGATGCCAGCAGAACCATCAGTCCCCCGTAAATAAAGTAGGCAAAAAAGAAATAAAACCGCGAGTCGATCACCACGACAAAGACAGCAATCACTAATGCGGCCAGTATCCATACAAGCTGTTTCCCGTAGCGCTGCGAAAGATCGAGCATCTCTCTGTGCTCTTCATTGTATACTGCTGCATAAATGTTGAACCAGCCCATAATCACCATGATAAAAAAGATCAGGATGGTTGGCTTGTCAAGTCTGGCCCATATGTTTGAACCCTGTGTCACTGATCGATAAGGTTAAGGTCAAGCATTCTCTGTTCCATCGCTTTGTTGGTGATCTCGCCTTTAATGTATTTTTCGATCATCAGGCTTGCAACGGGTGCAGCATAGGTAGCACCGAAACCGGCATTTTCAACATATACCGCAATTGCTATTTTGGGGTCATCCTTTGGTGCAAAGGCGACGAACACCGAATGCTCTTTTCCGTGGGGATTCTGTGCAGTTCCTGTTTTACCGCAGACTATTATATCCTTCAGCGCTGCAATCCGGGCAGTCGCACCTGCCGTTCCATTGACCGCACCTTCCATCCCAAGAATGATCTCCTCAAAATTTGAAGAATCGATACTGATAACATGTTTTTTCAGAAATTTCTGGTCTATCAAACCGTCGTTGCCTATTGATTTTACAATATGAGGCACATAGTAATACCCTCTGTTTGAGATGGCAGCTACCATATTTGCCATCTGCAGCGGAGTTGTACCGATCTCACCCTGGCCTATTGCCATTGAAATGACAGTCAGGGCTTTCCACCGGTTCTTCCCGTAGTACTTATCGAAATATGCAGGTGAAGGTACGTTGCCCTGAAGTTCGTTTGTAAGTTCAATGCCAAGTCTTTTGCCAAACCCGAATTCATCAAGATAACTTTTCCATTTGATGTAAGCATCGGCTATTGTGGGGTATGCGGGATTTTCGAGTATCCTCCTGAATGTCTGGCAAAAATAGGCATTACAGGAATTTGATATCCCGTTTTTGAGATCAAGCGGCGAGTCGTGGACATGGCAGCTGACGAACAGGTAACCCTGGTTGCAGCCGAACATGGTTGAGGGTACAATTACTTTTTCCTGTAAACCTATCAGGCCGTTTATCGGCTTAAATGTTGATCCCGGGGGATATGAAGCCTGGAGAGCCCTGTTGAATAATGGCGTTAAGGCTGTATCGGCATTAAGCCTGGCAAAATTGTCCGACCTGATCCTTCCTACAAGCAGACCCGGATCATAATTAGGAGCTGATACAAGGGCAAGAACCTCCCCTGTCTTCGGTTCCAGGGCAACAATGCTCCCCTTTTTGTTTTTCATGAGCAACTCCCCGTACTCCTGAAGGTCCATGTCGAGGGTTGACATAATATCATCGCCCTGAACAGCGACAGTATCAAGCCTGCCGTCAGCATATGATCCCTTTATCCTGCTGTAAACATCAACAAGAAAGATTTTTACCCCTCTCCTGCCCCTCAGGTATTTTTCGTAGGCCTCTTCAATCCCGAGCTTTCCAATGTAGTCGCCTGACTTATAATAGGGCTCTTTCCTGATCTGTGCTTCATCAACTTCGCTTACATATCCGAGCAGGTGCGATGCAATTGGTTTTGAATATTTCCGCAGGGTCCTGGGTTGAACATAGAACCCGGGATACAAAAACATTTTCTCCTGCGTCCTGGCGTAAGTCTCGGCTGAGATCTGTTTCAGAAATACTGAGGGAGCCCTTCTTGAATAGCTAACTGCAGCTTTCATCCGTTCCCAGAAAGAGCTGACCGAGATATCGAGCATCCTGCAGAATTCGGCGGTGTCAATTTTTGTCACCTGCGCAGGGACGACCATAAGGTCATATGCTGCCTGGTTGTAAACCATCAGCTTTTTGTATCTGTCGTATATCAGCCCCCTGGCCGGGTACTGTGTGACATATCTCAGCACGTTGTTGTCTGCAGAAAGCCGGTAGGTATTCTTGATGACCTGGATCACAAAAAGCCTGGCCACAAGGACCAGGGATGCAACAATAACCAGCACCATCGCAGCATATTTCCTGTTTATGAACGGATCTTTCATCGCTCTCCTCCTATCTTTGCCTTTGCCTTCTGTACGACTCCACAAGCAGGATAAAGCCGATGGTGACGGAAGAGCTGAGGATCACCCTGAACAGGGTCCTGAAGAAATCGGTGAACCTGAAAACCTCCAGGTAAAAAAGTACCGTATGGTGTATGATCACTATTGTTGCAGTATAGAGAAGGAACCACCTGAAGCCGTAGCTTGTCATTGAAAGACCAGCACCCGAGTCATATCCGTCACGCGGGGAAATGAACCGCAGTACGAATGGCCTTGAGAATCCGGCAGCCAGGGTCGCCGATGCATGCATCCCCGGTGAACCCGAAAAAAGGTCAACAATAAGCCCGGCCATGAATGAAACGATGAGAACGAGCCATGACGGCAAAGTTACTGGAAGGAGAAGGATTATCATCACATATACGTATGGATTGACAAACCCGCTGAATTGAATATTATTGAACAGCAGCAGCTGAACCAGGATCAGTGCAATAAATATGGCCGTGTATCTCAGAATTGAATTTATCATCTGTAAATCCTTTCCAGATCAAGTTCCTCAGTTTTCTTCAGGTTGCTTATAATGCTCACATACTGAAGCTTTTTGAAGTCGGTCGACAACTCAACAGTAATTTTATAGAAATCACTTCCGCTTTTTCTGACATCTTTTATGGTACCCACAGTAATGCCTTCAGGGAATGATGCCGAGAAACCTGTCGTTTCAATTGTATCGCCCGGAGTGACAGATATATGCTGGGGTATTTCGTTAAGAATTGAGTACCTGTAACTATGTCCGTCCCATCCAAGGGAGCCGAAGTAACCGTTTTTTCTTATTCTTGAGCTAAGCCTGAAGTCAAGGTTAAGGAGCGATATGGCGACCGAGAAGTTTTCAGAACAGCCAACTATCACTCCGGCTGCACCGGAATTGCTGATTACAGCCATTTCAACTCCTGCACCCTGCCGTGTCCCTTTGTCGAGCGTAAAGTAGTTTTTCTGATTATTGACAGAGTTATATATAACTCTTGCAGATATATACTGGTATTGCTGTCTGTAAATTGTGTCAACGACAGGGATGAACTTTGAATCACCGCTGCCGGTTAGCCTTCCGAGTCTGTTCCTCAGCCGGCTGTTTTCATCGGCCAGTTGTGTGTTGATATCGGTCAGGCTGAAATAATTCCTCGCATTGTTTATCCTCGCATCGATCCCTCTGGTAATTCCCTGCATTCCCTTTACCACCCTTGAATTATGGTAATCATTGCCTGTCATAAGCCAGTACAGGGCAATGCTTTCCAGCAAAAGG